>NZ_JAROKN010000024.1:0-45398 GCF_029455255.1 Arthrobacter vasquezii
ACCGCGAGGGCACCGAGCAGCGCCTGCCACAGCTGGTCGGTGTAGGAGGCGCGCGCCAACCGCCGCCCTGCGCGCCAGGCGAGGAGGAACGGGACGAGCGTCAGCGCAAGGGGAACTGCCCACAGCAGGCCGGTGCCGCCGTCGGGCCGTGCAAGTTCAAGGGGCGCACCATGCAGTACCAGCCAGGCCTGCGCGCCGAGGTGGAGTGTTCCGAGCGCATCGCGCCCGGCAAAACCGCCCGTCAACCACACTGCGCCGAGGGGAACCAGGACGATCAAAGCGGAGATCACCGCAGCCTGTCCCAGTTCAAAGGCGCCCTGCAGCCAGAGGGGCATCGGCAGCGCACGGGGCTTGGTGGGGAGTTTCATCCCTTCCATGGTGCCACCGGCGCGTGCATCAGCCCCTGAACGACTCGGCGGTGTAGGTCACGGTGACGCCGGTCGTTGGCTCTGCTGGAGCGTCAGGCGAGCAGGTCGGCAAGGCCCTTGATGAGCGCTGTTGCAGCACCGAGGAAGGCGATAACGATGACGGCGAAGCGCGCCTGGCGGTCGTGGATATATCGCGAGAGCCGCTCCCCCGTGAAGATCCCGAGGATGATCGAGACCGGGATCAGCGCCCACATCCAGGTGTCCAGCGGCGGCACCTGCCCTGGGTCGATGAGGAGCTTGACGATCACGGTGACGGATCCGATAACGGCGAAGAACGGCTGCAGCGTGGCGGCGAACGGTCGCTGCGGCCACCGGGAGAGCAACGCGTAGGCGCTCACCGCCGGCCCGCCGACGCCTGCCATGGAATTAGTCAGTCCCGCCGAAAACCCGGCGACCGCCTTGGACCGGTTTCCCGTGACCATCACCGACGAACGCTGCAGCACCAGCGACGCCGTCAGCCCTGCCAGCACGACGGCGGCAACGGTCACCGCCAGCGGCGCACTGGGCAGGTTCACTGCAGCAAAGGAGCCGCCGACCGAACCGAAAACGGCAGGGAACGTCAGCCACCGGAACATGCTCCAGTCGATGTCCTTCCACACCCGGGGCACGATGAGCGTTGAGGACACCACGCCGCAGATATTGATCAGGAGCACCCCCTCGTGCGGGCCGAGGATCAGCACGAGGAACGGTGAAACGAGCAGCGCGAATCCCAGCCCGGCAATGCGTTGGGCAACTGCGCCTAGCACGATGAGTCCGAGGACGAGGATGAACAGCGCTATTGTCACGCTGAATACAGTACGCGCAGGCAACAGTTAAGCTGGAGTTAGGCTGGCAGTATGACTCTCGCAGCGACGGCACTGAACACAGCGGACTGGCGTCGGGAGGTCTTCGCGCTGTATGCCGAAGTCCGTGATGCGGCAGCCGCCGGCTCCCCCGCGCTGGCACACGCTCACTGGCGTACGGGACGCGACCGGCTGTTTGCCGGGCACCCGGCGTCACCGCTTTCACCGGCGGCCCGCCAGGCCTTCGCCGGTCTGAATATCGCACCATATGACCCTGCCTTCCGCTTCGAAGCTGACATTGACGACGACGGCGCCGGCCAGCTGATGGAGGTTCCCACCGGTACCGACGGGGTGGTCCCGTTCGAACGGCTGGGGACGGTTTCCCTTGACGGCGGAGCCTCCGGCGGCGTTGGCCGGCTCGCACTGTGGCGGCTGAAGTCCTACGGCGGCGGGCTCTTCCTCCCGCTGAGGGACGGCTCGTCCGGTGTGGATGGCGGGAGTTACGGCGGCGGACGGTACGTGTTGGACACCATCAAGGGCGCACACCACGGCGAGCGCGGCGGGCGGCTGATCGTCGACCTGAATTTCGCCTACAACCCCTCCTGCGCCTATGACGAGGAGTGGGCGTGTCCGCTCCCCGGCCCGGACAACCGGCTGGATGTCGCATTGCCGGTCGGCGAGCTGTACACCGCCTATTGAGTTGTACACCGCCTCTCAGTTGTACACCGCCTCCTGAGGCAGATTTCATTCACGCGCAACCTCCCGCTCGCCGGGTGCACAGAACCCGCTGCCACTATCGGGAGCGTGAGAGTCGCAGTGGTTGCCGAATCGTTCCTTCCACACATGAACGGGGTGACCCACTCCCTGCTGAAGGTGCTGGCCCACCTTCGTAGCCGGGGTGATGACGTGCTGGTGATCGCGCCGTCGTCGTCATGGTTGGACAGGCACTCCCGGGCCGTTTCCGAGGCGCCGGCTTCAGTGGAGGGCTATCCGGTGATCACACTGCCGTCGGTGCCGCTGACCGGGTACACCAACGTGCGGCTGGCGGCCGGTACGGTCTCCAGGGTGCGGCGGATTCTCGCAGCCTTCGCGCCGGACGTGGTCCATGTGGCTTCGCCGTTTGTGCTGGGGTGGCGTGCGGTTCAGGCTGCGGAGCAGCTCGGGCTTCCCACCGTCTCCGTCTATCAGACCGAGATCCCCGCCTATGCGGCCCGGTACGGCGTTCCCTGGGCCGAGAACCTGTTGTGGCAGCGGGTCGAGAACATTCATCAGGCGTCGACGCTTACGCTCGCGCCGTCGTCGTTCGCGTTGAAGCAGCTCGACTCTCGCGGTATTCCCCGGTTGCGGCTGTGGCGCCGCGGAGTCGATACCGCCCGCTTCAACCCCGTGAAGCGCGACGGCGGCTGGCGGCATTCCGTGGCACCGGCCGGCACAAAGATCATTGGCTACGTTGGACGCCTCGCCGCCGAGAAACAGGTTGAGGACCTCGCGGGGCTTGACGCTATCCCGGAAACCAAACTGGTCATTGTCGGCTCCGGACCGGCGAAGGAATCCCTCCAACACAAGCTGCCCGGCGCACATTTCGCGGGTTTCCAATCCGGCGAGGACCTGGCAAGGATGATGGCGTCGTTCGACCTCTTTGTGCATCCGGGTGAATCGGAGACGTTCTGCCAGACCATCCAGGAGGCTATGGCATCAGGAGTTCCGGTGGTTGCAGTAGGCCGCGGCGGTCCGCTGGACCTGGTTGATTCCTCCCGGACCGGCTGGCTCTACCCGCCGGGTGAGCTGGACCAGCTCCACGCGGGTGTGATGGACCTGCTCGGAGACGACACGAAGCGCCGGGCTTTCGGGCGTGCAGCGTATTCCGCGGTGCAAGGCCGCACCTGGCCCGTGTTGTGTGAGCAGCTCACGTCCTACTACATGGAGGCGATCGAGGTACACCGGTCGGCGCCGGTCAATACCCTTTCTTAGAAACGCACGTATGTTCAGTTGTCTTGTTCGGAACCCGTCCGGTTCATTACGTTACGAACACTGCTGCTAACTCAGGCAAGCGGCTCAACGATCACAAGGGAGTAATCGTGCAAAGGTCTACTGGGGCGTCCATCGTGCTTTCGCTATCTCTGGCCGCAACAACTTTCGGGGCAGTGAGTATGCCTGCCGGCGCGGCCGAAGGGCGAGAGGATCGAGTGGCAAGTCACGCACTTGAGCGGCGAACTCCAATCCCGGATGTGGCGCTTTTGCCGACATCCGAGGAGTCCTATCCTTTCGGCGGTGCGGAGCATCAGCTGGTGCCCGAGGATCTGTCGAAGCAGGGCTATGTGGAAGAGGAATTCCTCGCCAGCGGGAAAGCCAACGTTTACAGCTGGCCGGCTCCGGGACCGGCTGTCATTCAAACAACCGATGCGCCCTATACAACGCGTGTCCTGGTCAGGAAACCGGCTGACGATTCGCACTTCAGCGGCAACGTCGTTGTGGAGATGCTCAATCCTTCCAATCTCTTCGATCTCAATATCGGCTGGGCGATGACGAGCAGGCAGATTGTCGAGAATGGTGATGCCTGGGTTGGCATCACAGCCAAACCGATCTCCGTTGAAGCCCTCAAGAATTTCGATGCTGAACGGTACGGTTCATTGTCATTCGCCAATCCGCTTCCGCTGAGCGATCCCCGCAACTGTCAACAGGTAGCCGCCGACAGCTCGAGAACGACCGAAAACGGTTTGGTGTGGGACATCTACAGCCAGGTCGGTGCATGGTTGCGCAGTGATGCCCCTACCAATCCCCTCGCCTATGGCGGGGAGGCCACGCTCGTCGAGAAAGCGTACGGATTCGGCTATTCACAAACCGGCGGGTATTTGGCCAATTACATCAACGGCGTCCAGCCGCATGTGGTTGCGCAGGATGGTGCACCCATCTACGACGGCTACATCGTGGGCGTGGCCGGCGGTGCCTTTGCCGGCGCCTACCCGATGAACCAGTGTGAGAGTGCGCCGCCGGCAACTGATGAGCGCAGGCAATTCACCGATGTGGGTGTTCCGATTATGCGCATCATGTCGCAGTCGGACTACCTGTTCGGGATTGGTTCACGCAGGCCGGACAGCGATCTTCCCGGCGACAAATACCGCCACTACGAGATGGCCGGCGCTGGCCATGCCACCCCGGACGAGTTGTACTTCTCCGCGGCTCCCGAAGACATCATCGCGGCCGGCCGCACTGTTCCGCCGATGAATTGCAACGAAGGTCCACGCAGCCGTTTCCCGAGCTCCATCTTCTTCAACGCTGCGTTGAAGAACCTTGATCTGTGGGTACGGGAAGATATCGCGCCTCCCAGCGCGGATCCCATTCTCGTCGAGAACGGATCTCCTGTTCTGGACCAGTTCGGCAATGTTCAGGGCGGCCTGCGATCCCCGTTCCTGGACGTCCCAACCAGTACGTGGTTTGGCACAGCGACCGGTGCATCGTTTTGTTTCATAGCCGGCTACGAGCGCCCCTTCGATGAGGACACGATCAACAGCCTCTACCCGACTCACGGATCTTATGTGAAAGCGGTGAAGGAGAATGTGAGGGAGCTGGAATCACAAGGATTCCTGACCAAGGACGATGCGCGGTCCCTCCACCAGCAAGCCGCGCAGGCAGATATTCCATAGGCAGGGAATCATCGGGTAGGCAGCAGGTGACCGCGTTCAGCGATTGCACGCTCGCTGCCTACCCGGTTCCTTGATAGTCAGCACACTGAGCAAATATGGCACACTGGCCGCATGCAGACGTTCCTGCCCTACCCGGACTTCGCAGCCAGCGCCGCCGTGCTCGACCAGGCTCGGCTCGGCAAGCAGCGGGTTGAGACACTGCAGATCCTGCGCGCGCTGGTTCTGCCCGACTACGGTTGGCGCAGCCACCCGGTCACGAGGATGTGGATGGGCTACGTGCCCGCCCTCACCGTGTATGGCCTGGCGATGGTCCGCGAATGGGTTTCGCGCGGCCACGCGGACAGCACTGCGCCGCTGATCAGCGAGTTCGCCCCTGATTCCGCCGCAGCCTTCGAAGCGGGCACTGGCCCGGAACCTGCCATGCCGCCGTGGCTGGGCAGGCCGGAGATCCACGTCAGCCACCAGTCCAACCTGATCCAGAAGGCACCCGAGTTCTACCGCGAGCGCTTTCCCGGCGCACCGGAGGAACTGCCGTACTCGTGGCCGGAACCGGAGCTGGAACTTCTACCCGTCGAGCCGCTTGGTGAGCGCCTCTGGATCTGGCACGGTCCGATCGACACAGAGGACGGCGATGCGCTCCTGCTTCCCGGCCACCCGCCGGCTGGGCGGGCGGTACCCAAATGGTCCCGGCAGTACGCCGCGTTTACCGAGCTGGCGCGCGAGGGGGATGCTGCCGCCGTCGTAATGGAGGGTGGTGCCCGGTTGCAGCGGGGCACTCTGGGCCCGTTGTCCATTGACCGGGAGGACAGCAAAGACAACGACGACGGCGCGCCGGGCACCGCGCGGCGCCCCATCTCCCTGTCGGGCTGGCTTCGACGCAGCGACTTCGAGTATCCGGCATTGCTGCAGGACCCGCGGCGGTTCTATGCGGTGGAAGCGTCAGCCGCATCAGCCGGTCCCGAATAACGCCGTCTTCGGGAGCGCTGTTATTTCCGCCCGGTCAATGGTGAATCGATCTGCCTACAGCCCGTACAACTCGAACCCCACCGCAGGGGTGCCGCTGTCCCCGGAGTTCCGGCTGGTGGCCCAGCGAACCTGTTCGGTTGCCTGCTCCTCAACGGGCCTGCTGTCCAGCGCCTGCAGATACCTTGAGTGTGCGGCGAGGGAGAGAATGGCCTTCTCGATGCTCTCTTCGCTGACCTGCATGGCGTGCGTGGGGTTCATGCTCAGGATCGCGGTCCATTTCACCTCGTGGCGGGGGCCTTCAAGGTCGGGGAAGATCCACTCGTTGGCGGCGTCGGCTACCGCGTTGAGCACTGACCGGCCGAGCGCCCGGTGATCCTCAGAGTTCCACTTGCCCGGGCCCCAGGTATCCCGGTGATTGAGGGTGACGATGCCGTCCGGCCGGTGTCTGCGGATTGCTGCAGCCAGGTCGCGTCGGAGGTCGAGGGATTCCGTCAGGCGGCCGTCCGGGTAATTCAGAAATTCCAGCACGTCTACGCCGACCCGGCAGCATGCCGTGCGCTGTTCACCCTCACGCAGCGGGCCGCTTTCCTGCGGCGGGAGACCGGCGATCCCGGCCTCGCCCCGCGTTGCCAGCACATAGCTGACCTCTTTGCCCTGCGTGATCCATTCGGCCACTGCGGCGGAGGTGCCGTACTCGGGGTCATCCGGGTGAGCCATCAGCACCAGCGCGCGCTTCCAGTCGGTCGGGAACGGTTCCAGGGTCACAGTGCTCCTTTGCATGGGGTCCTTCCACTGCAGTGCATCCCTTCAGGGATTGCCACGGGCAAGCCGGGCTGCTTGTAGGCAGGCTTATCATTGGAGCAGCAGCCGTGCAACCAATCTGCGTATGCACCGGCAACACCGCACTTTGTTGAAACCGTTGGAGGATCCCATTACAGATACCGCCGCCCAGCATGATGTGTACTTTGGCGCCCCCGAAGTCGAGAATGACACCGAGCTGCTTGAGTCTGCCTCCAGCGCCGCCGTTGCCAGGCTGAATGACCGCGATGACATCACCACGGTCAAGCGACGGTTTGCGCTCATCAATACGGAAACAACACCGCACCAGGCAATGGTGGAGGACCTGCTGTTCATCCGCGAGGCGCTGGAACGCGCCGGCATTGAGTATCTGCTGGTGCGCGGTAATGATGAGCGGCCCGTCGTTGCCGTCGACCTCAAGCACCGCGAACGCCTAAGGGCGGCGCTCGTCGAGGCTTGCCGAAACGAGCCCTTCTACTCACGCACGGTGGACACAAAGCGCCGCACCACCCTGCTGGTGGCGGACGGCGCCCTGTCCCCGAGTGAGAAAGCCCGGATCTTCCGGCTGTTCCGTCCCCGCATTGAACCGATCGGCGGGCTCACGTTCGGCCCTTCGGCAGGTGTGCAGATAGAGCTGTGGTCCCTGGACGGAGACCGCATTGAGCTGCCCATGGAGAACTCACTGACTCGGCGCACCCTGCCGTCGAATGAAGTGGTGCGCGGCTCGGTCACCCGTCACGGCCTGGTCTGGCCGACCATCGACAACATGTTCGCAGACCACGCAACGGACATCGACTTCGAAATCGACCTCGTCTTCACCTGGGTGGACGGCAGTTCGCCGGAGTACCTCGCGGCCCGTGCTGCCCGTATGCAGAACGTTGTAGTAGGTGAGGGTGATGATCATGAGGCCCGCTACCGCCAGATCGACGAGCTGAAGTACGCGCTGCGCTCCGTCTACATGTTTGCTCCGTGGATTCGCCGCATCTTCATTGCCACGGATTCCGAGCGTCCCGGGTGGCTCGCTGACCACCCATCGGTCACGCTGGTTCCCTCCGTGGAGCACTTCAAGGATCCGTCCGTGCTGCCGACCTATAATTCGCAGGCCGTCGAGTGCCAGCTGCACCATATTCCGGATCTGTCCGAGCATTTTCTCTACTCGAATGACGACATGTTTTTTGGCCGCCCAGTGGGGCCGGACATGTTCTTCTCCCCCGGCGGAGTCACGAAGTTCATTCAGGCGGACACGCGCATCGGGCTGGGTGAGAATGATGCTGAACGCAGCGGGTTCGAGAACGCGGCACGCGTGAACCGCCGGCTTCTTCACGAGCGCTTCGGCCGCATCACCACTCGGCACCTGGAGCACACCGCGGCGCCCCTGCGCAAGAGCGTCATGGAGGAGATGGAGAACGAGTTTGCAGAGGAGTTCGCTGCCACGGCGGCGTCGAAGTTCCGCGCGAAAGACAACATCTCGGTCACCAACTCGCTGTACCACTACTACGCATTGCTGACCGGCCGGGCCGTGACGCAGGAATCCGCGAGGGTGAAGTACATCGACACCACCATGCGTTCCGGGTTGCGGAAGCTTCACAAGCTGCTGGACAAGCGCAACATGGACCTGTTCTGCCTCAATGACGGCAGCTTCCCGGAAATCCCGGCGGAAGAACGCGCCCGCGCTGTGACCGACTTCCTCGAGAAGTACTTCCCGGTGAAGGCGCCCTGGGAGAAGTAGGCCTGGGGAAGTAGGCCTGTGCGCCTTCAGACGCCGGTCAGCGTCCTGGCAGGTGCTGCCTCGGCAATCTGGACTCCGGCTGCCTCCAGGCGCCTGCGGGTCTCCTCGCGCGGAACGGTCTCGCCAACCGCTGTATGGGTGCCGATAGGCACCACTGAGTGCACCACCGTGTCCTCATACACGTGAACCAGATTGTAAGCCTGGGCTCCGTCGCGACCGCGGGTGCCGCCGTCGTCGTAGGTGAGGTCCTGGGTGTAACAGGTGGCGGACGCCACCGAGACCGGGATGCCCGCGAACAGCGCGTTGGTTGAGTAGTGCAGGTGCCCGGCCAGGATTGCGCGGACATCCGTACCGCGAATGACGTCGGCAAGCCGGTTTTGGTCGCGGAGTTCCACGAGGACCGAAAGGTCCTGGATGCACGGAACCGGTGGGTGATGCAGGGCCAGGATGGTGCCGTAGGGAGCCGGCGTGAGGAGTTCATTGGCCAGCCAGACGAGCTGTTCGTGGCTGATCTCGCCGTAGTGATGGCCCGGAACGGTGGAGTCCAGTGTGATGATGCGCAAGCCGTTGATCAGGTAGCTGCGGTCAAGCGGGGTTATGTCCGCGGGCTCGTTGAGCAGTTCGCTGCGGAGGGTGGCGCGGTCATCGTGGTTGCCCATCGCCCAGATGACCTCGGCGCCAAGCTTGTGGGCCGCCGGTTCGACGATGTTGCGGAGCTTCACATAGGCCTCGGCCTCGCCCTTGTCCGCCAAGTCTCCGGTGAAGACAATTGCCTCCGGCCGGGATCCGGACGCCTCCAGATCGGCGAAGATCTGGCGTAGCCGCGCTTCGCTGTCCACCGACCCGTAAAGGGGTTCCGGACCACCCACCAGATGGGTGTCGCTCATGTGCAGGATGAAATGTTGCGGCCGTGGGTGCTCGGCCGTCCGGAAGTTCATGATCGCCTTCTCGATAGAGCTCGACTAGCTTTCACTTCATTTAACCTTCATCAAAGCAGAGGCATTCCTACCTTGGGATGAACGTCACACGGCGAGTCCGTTAATACTTTCCCGTCCTGTGGTGAGAGGAATTCGGATCCGGTGCCTCGACGGATTGCTGCTTCCTCTCGTGATCCTCGCACTACCTTCCCAGCGCCGTCACGTAGCATTCCGCAGGTGGAATTATTGGCGCAGTGGTGGGATCGGATCGTTGCAGGCTTCAGCAGGAGCCAGCCACCCGAACTGACCTTGACCGAACTGCTGATCATTCTGCTGGCCGCCGCAGCCCTCTCCATTCCCAAGGCAACGTGGCGCTACTTCGGGCTGTTCAGCACCGTGGTGCATGAACTGGGACATGCGTTCGCCGCCCTGATGACCGGGAGCCGCGTGACCGGAATCCGGCTCAATTTCGACCATTCCGGACTGACCACGTCGCTCGGCCGTCCTGGCTGGCGCACAGCGTGGGCAACTTTTTGGGGGTACCCGGTTCCCGCCGTCGTCGGCGCAGTTCTGGTGTGGGCTGGATGCGCCGGCTGGGCGCCGGCCGCGCTTTCGGTAGGCGCCCTGGTGCTGCTGCTGTCACTGCTGTTCATCCGCAATGCCGGCGGCGTACTCATCCTGCTCGGAGCAGTGGCGGTGTCCACCGTGCTGGTGGTGGCCGTTCCCGCCGAATTCAGCGGCCACGCGGTCGTTGCCCTCGGAGTGGCGCTGCTGGTCGGCTCGGTCCGTGACCTCGGCAAAGTGGTCTCAGTCCATGCACGACGACGGCGGGACCGCGGACAGTCCGACGCCTACCTTCTATACCGCTCAACCGGAATCCTCACCGCAGTGTGGCTCGCACTGTTCGCCGTAGTCATCGCGGGATCACTCGCTTGGGCGTGGTTGGTCGTCAGCGCAACCGGGCGCCTGGCGATTTCGCTCTAACCCTCCCCGAGCGGCCCCTCCGGCTCGGTGATGAAGCCCTGCTCCACCATGAAGTCAAAGGCAACGTCAGCGGGTTCTTCACCCTCAACGTCCACGCGCAGATTCATTGTCCGCAGTGCTTCGTCGGTGAGCGTGGGAGCAACCTGCGCGAACACCTCGGCGAGCTCCGGATGCTCCTCGAGGGTTTCCGTGTAGTAGACAGGAGCCGCGTTGTAGGCCGGGAAGAACCCGCGGTCGTCTTCGAGGATGGTCAGGTCGAGGGCATCAATCCGGCCGTCCGTGGAGAACACCTCGCCGAAATTGCACGCCCCGTTATCGGTTGCGGCATAAATGGCTCCGGTGTCGTAGATGTCAATGTTGTCCTCCGGCACGCCGGTCGGAGTACCTCGGGCCATCCCGTAGTGCGCAAGCATCGGGGTGAGCCCGTCAGGACGCGAGTTGAACTCGGCCTCGACGCAGAACGTGCGTTCCTCGACGGGGATCTCGGCAATTTCCGAGATTGTGCTGATGCCGCCCAGTTCCTCGACCGCTTCGGAACGGATAGCCATCGCGTAAGTGTTGTTCAGCGGCGCCGGCTCGCCCCAGGTGAGTCCGTTCTCCAGATCCGCCTCATACACGGCCTGCCACTGCTCCTGCTGGTCAGGGATCCCCCGGTCCTTGCCGAGGTAAGTCAGCCAGGCGGTGCCGGTGTACTCCCACGTGACGTCGGCCTGGCCGGACAGCATCAGTTCCCGGACCGGCTGACTGCCCGGCACGTTGGTCAGGTCAGTCACGTCGAAGCCGGCAGCCTGCGCGGCGAGAACGCCGATTTTGCCGAGAATAAGCTGCTCCGTGAAGTTCTTGGACGTCACGGTGAGCGGTGCCCCGTCAACCACTTCGGTAATGCTGCCCGGTCCGGCCGCCGGTACATAGGACGTGGCCGGTTGCAGGCCGCACCCGGTTGCCAGCAGCCCGGCAGAAAGTACGACGGCGGTCGCCGCACTTTTGCGCGCAGCGGCCGGGAGAGAGAATGATTTCAACATCTAGAGTCCCTTCGGACGGGCGACATGTTCCACAACACGCCCGATCCAGTCGACAAGAAGTGCAAGCAGCGCCACCAGGATCGATCCTGCGACCAGCACATTGGTAAGGCTCAGGTTCACGCCGGTGACGATGAGGATGCCCATGCCTCCTCCATTGATGAAGGCGGCCAACGCTGCGCTACCGACCAGCAGTACAAGCGCCGTTCGGATTCCTGCGAGCATCACCGGCACCGCCAACGGGAGCTCCACTTTGAACAGCACAGCTACCGCGCTCATCCCCATCCCTTTGCCTGCTTCCACCAGCCGGGCGTCCACCTGCGTGATGCCCACCATGGTGTTCCGCAGAACGGGAAGGATCGCGTAGAGCACCAGCGCTATCACGGCTGCAGTAAAGCCGAAGCCGACAGCGATTGCCAAGAGCACAACGAGGCCGATGGCCGGCGCTGCCTGGCCAATGTTCGCGACGGCGAGCACCGGCCCCGTGAATTTCTTCAGCGGCGCACGTGTGAGCAGGATGCCGAGCGGGATGGCGATCAGCAGTGTGATGACTGCAGACACGGCGGTCAGCGCCAAGTGGTCGATCGCGTATCCGAAGAGTGCATCCGGAGCGAGGGTGATCAGCTCCGTTTCCGAAAGATCCGCAGTCAACAACCAAATGACCACCGCGGCAAACACTGCGGCGATACCTGCAAGCTGCAGGATCAACGGCCGCCAGGTGGGGCGCTTCACCTCGGAGTGAACGTTGGGTGCTTCCTCCGATATAGGTTCCTGCGGCGCCTCAGGCTGGGCTGTCACGCTACTCAACGGGACGCTCCCCCGGGTTGGCTGACGCCACGTTGGCTGGCGAGGCACTGGATGACGACGCATCAACCGCCTCCAGCGTCCCCGTGTTGATCCCCACGGGACGTCCGTCCGAATGTGCAGTCATCGCGTGTTTGTGCGCCCGGGTAATCGCGTCCATCACCGTTTCGACATCGATGACACCGAGAAATGTATCCCGCCTCCCGGTCACCAGTGCAGCTCCGGCGCTGGACACCAGCATGGTGTCCAGCGCGTCATTGAGCGTGGCACGGTCACCGACCACAGGAAGCTTGGCGTCGACGTCGTCACTCACGGTTTCCAGCCGCGAAAGCTGGCGGCGCGTGAGCCACTGGATGGGCCGGCGTCGTCCGTCAACAACGACAGCGTGATTGTGGCCGGCTTCATCCAACCGCGACAGGACATCACTGCCGAGATCACCGACAGTAGCGACGACGGCGTCCGCCAGTTCCACTTCGTTGACACGGGTCAGCGTGAGCTGCTTCAAACCGGCTCCTGAACCGATAAAGTTTTCAACGAAATCGTTGGCCGGGTCGGCGAGAATCCGCTCAGGGGTGTCGTACTGGACGAGCTGCGCTCCCTCGGTGAAGATCGCAATCCAGTCCCCGAGCTTCACTGCCTCATCGAAGTCGTGGGTGACGCAGACAATGGTCTTCTGCAGTTCTTCCTGAATGTTCAGGAGCTCATCCTGGAGACGCTGACGGGTGATGGGGTCCACAGCCCCGAACGGCTCGTCCATGAGGAGGACCGGCGGATCGGCGGCGAGCGCGCGTGCCACACCAATGCGTTGCTGCTGCCCACCGGAAAGCTCTTTGGGGAAGCGGTCGCGGTAGGTTGCCGGATCGAGGGATACAAGCTCCAGGAGTTCGTCGACGCGGGCAGCGATCTTCTCCTTGCTCCATCCAAGCATCTTCGGCACAATCCCGATGTTGGTGGCGACCGTCATATGGGGGAAGAGCCCGCCAGCCTGGATGACATAGCCGATCCGGCGCCGGAGTGCGTCGCCATCGATGTCTGTGACGTCGTCGTCGTCCAGGACAATCCGGCCCTCGGTAGGTTCGATGAGCCGGTTGATCATCTTCAGGGTGGTGGTCTTGCCGCAGCCGGATGGGCCCACCAGCATGACGATCTTGCCGGCCGGGATCTCCATGGTGAGTCCGTCAACGGCTGGCTTGGCCTGCCCGGGGTAACGCTTGGTCACCTTGTCGAGCAGAATGCTTGCACCGGTAACTGCATTTCCGTTTGCGGCGGTATTTTTGGGTTTTTCGATGGTGTCAGACACGGATACCTCGCGGGGTTGTGATGCGGCCGAGGCCGACGAGTAGAAGGTCAAGGATGAGGGCCAGAATGATGACGGCTACAACGCCGGTGATGACCGACTCGAGCGAGTTGGCGCCGCCCAGACGGGACAGACCGGAAAAGATGAACCCGCCGAGGCCTGGCCCGAGGGCGTACGCGGTGATGGCGGCGATGCCCATCACCATCTGCGCGGAAACGCGGATTCCGGCAAGGATGACCGGCCAGGCCATGGGCAACTCCACCTGAACCAGTGTGCGGAACCTGCTCATCCCGATTCCGCGGGCGGATTCGATGACGGCTTTATCGATTCCCGTCAGTCCCACGACGGCGTTGCGCAGGATGGGCAGTGCGGCGAAGAAGGTGACCACGATGACGGCCGGCGTGACTCCGAAACCGAACGGCGCGATCAACAGGCCGATCAGCGCGAAGGACGGGATAGTGAGCCCGACGGCGGAAACGCTGTTGGCCAGTGACGTGAGCGCACCGCTGCGGTACACAAGCGTCGCGATGACCACCGACAGTATGGTTGCGAGGATGAGGCACTGAACCACAAGGCTCATGTGTTGCCATCCCGAGAACAGGATCTGATTGAACCTGTCACCTAGAAATTCCAACACATCAAGACCTTCTTCACCGTAGTTACGTAGCTTTTATCCGCTGTTCGCAAGGGAACCGTCGACCACCCTAAGCACGTGAAGGTCAAGATAACGTCACGCTGAGATCACGGAGCCATCACTATTGGAGGTGAAAACACTGGCGGCCGGTACCGCCCGGACGTAGGCTCAAAGGCAGTCAACCCAGTTCTTCGAAGGAGTTCCGATGAATCTCAGCCACATCCCCCTGCGACTCAGCACGGGAGCGTTTATCCTCAATTCCGGCATCACCAAGAGGGAACTCGATCGGGACACCGCAGCTTACTTGCAGGGCATGGCCGCGAACGCTTTTCCGCAGGTCAAGCAGCTGGAACCGGAGAAGTTCGGCAAGGTGATTTCCGCCGTCGAAATCGGTCTAGGCGCCGCGCTTCTGGTGCCGTTCGTTCCCAGCCGCCTGGTGGGGCTGGGTTTGGCCGCGTTCTCCGGCGGTCTGCTCGCGATGTACTTCCGCACTCCGGGAATGACCCAGGATGATGCCGTTCGTCCCAGCCAGGAGGGGACGCCCGTCGCGAAGGACGTGTGGATGTTCGGAATCGCGCTCTCCCTGATCATCGACGGCGGGCGGAAACGCTAGTCCCGGCGCCGCCGTTGGGCGCCGCTGACGCATCGCCATAGTCTTGCAGCTATGGAATCTCCAATTGAAAGCTACCTTGCGCGGATTCACCGGGAGATTGCGGATCTGAAGGACGGCAAGCCGTACAGCACCATTCCGGCGATGGCGAACGTCAATCCGGACAACTTTGGGATCTGCCTCACCACCGTGGACGGGTACATCTACGAGGTCGGCGATACGCGCGAAGAGTTCAGCATCCAGTCGATCTCAAAGCCTTTCACCTATGGTTTGGCGTTGGCGGATCTCGGGCTGGACGCGGTGGACGAGAAGGTTGACGTTGAGCCCTCCGGTGATTCGTTCAACGAGATATCTCTTGCCGAAGGTACCGGTCGCCCGGCAAACGCCATGATCAATGCCGGCGCGCTGACTGCCACCTCGCTGGTCAAGGGAGCCGGCGGCAATACCCGGATCAAGCGGATCGTCAACACGTATTCGGCATTTGCGGGGCGGCAGCTTTCCATTGATGAGGAAATTTTCGCATCGGAGCTCGAACATGGTCACCGGAACCGTGCCCTCGCGTACCTGTTGAGGTCCTTCAACATCATCGAGGACGATCCGACGCCGGTAATCGAGGACTACTTCCGTCAGTGTTCGGTGCTGGTGAACTGCCTGGACCTTTCCCTCATGGCGGCGACCCTGGCCAACAGCGGGCGGAATCCCATGACGGGGAATCAGGTCATGGACATTGTGCCGGTGGAGCGCGTGCTGTCCGTCATGACCACCTGCGGAATGTATGACGACGCCGGTTCGTGGATCAGTACCGTCGGGATGCCGGCCAAGAGCGGTGTGGGCGGTGGAACGATCTCTGTACTGCCGGGGCAGGTTGGGCTGGCGGTCTATTCACCGCCGCTCGATGAGCACGGCAGCAGCGTGCGCGGCATGGCGACAAGCCAGCGGCTCTCGCAGGACATGGAGTTGCACTTTGTCCGGGCAGCGCGTGTGGGCAAGTCTGCTATCCGCTCGACCTACGACATCACTGCCGCGCCATCGGGCATCCGACGCGACGATGAGGCAATGGACCTCATTCGCGATCATGGGCATCGTGCACGCCTTGTCGAGCTGAATGGTGACCTGCTGTTTGCCGGTACCGAGTCGATGGTCCGCGAACTGAGCAACCTCCCGGAGGAGGTGGAGCTCGTCATTCTGGACCTGCGTCGCGTCGATGAAGTTGCAGATGTTTCCCTCCGGCTCCTGGCTGAGGTCCGGGAGAACCTGGTCGATGAGGGCCGGGAGCTCGTGTTGATAGATGCGGAGGGAACGCTTGCCCATGCTTTCCGCGATGTCGACCGTGAGGTTCCGACTTTTGACACGCGGACGGCGGCGGTTGAATGGTGCGAGAACCGGCTGATTGCAACATACGGGAGCGATCTCGATCTGCCGAGCAAGGTTGACATTTTCCAGTGTCCGGCTCTTGGTCCGCTCAGCGCTGAAGACGTGCAGAAGCTCGCAGACCGGATGGAAGATCGAAGTTACGACGACGGCGATGTCATCCGTCGTATCGGTCAGTCGTTCGGTGGAGTGTTTTTCATTTTGTCTGGAGCGGTCACGACATCGGTGGTCGGTCCCACCGGCGATCGGGTGAAACTGACCACCCTTAGTGCCGGGATGACCTTTGGGGAACTGGCGCTCGGCAGTGACGATCGGCAGGAAACCACGGTCAAGGCGTCCGGAAACGTTGTCATCAAGCTCCTCACGGCGGACGCCATATCTCGCTTGGAGTCGGAGGATGAGCGGCTCGCTCTTGAGCTGTGGAAAGCCCTGACCCGGGACGCATATACCCGGGTGGATCTCTATCTTAGGGAAACTGCTGTCAGGATCCGCGACTGACCGGGCGCTGCGCACCCGCAGCACCGCCGGTTACCTGTTACACCCCAGATGAACGCAGGTCGTGTTCGTGATTCGCACCCAGTCCTGCAGGCGTAATCTCAGGACCGCGGATCAGTCGCCAACATCCCCATCACCACGGCGTCAATCCACTCGCCGTTCCACCGCAGCGCATCCCGCAGCCGCCCCTCGACCCGGAATCCACACTTCTCGTAAGCCCGTTGTGCCCGCGGATTGAACGCGTACACCTCCAGGCTGATGCGGTGCACCCCGATAACATCGAACGCATGCCCGACGACGGCTCGCGTCGCCTCGGTGCCATAACCGTGACCGAATCTTGAATCAGCATTGAGTGCAATCCGGAACCCGAGCGATGAATTGTCCGCGTCGTAATCATTCAGCACCACTTCACCGATGTGGGACCCATCCGACGTAAGGATGATCGCCCAATCCGCCCGCCCGTCAGTCGCCGCAAGCCCCGCAAGCCACGACTCGATCTGCGGCCGCCTGAACTGCCCGTGGGTTCCGGTCAGACGCATCGACTCGGGGTTCTGCAGCCCAATCCAGGTTCCTTCCACATGCTCCGGGCCCAGCGGTTCAAGGCGCAACCTTGCGGTGGTCAGGACCGGCGGCGGGGTGAAATGAACCATCAGCATCAGTCGAGTTTAATGTGCAGCCGAGCCTAATGTGCCAGCGGAGCGGCAGGTGCCTCCTTGCCGTCGTGCATTGACGACGACGGCGGTGGACCGGCCGGCGCTGCCGGCTTACGGACGAACAGCGCTGCGACCACCGCGAACAGGAAGATGACCGCTCCACACAGGAAGGCCATCCGGATGCCGCCTGCCAGAGCGGGCACCTCCGCGGTGCCGGCGGCCATGAGCGCGCCTGTCTGCAGCGTCATGACGGACACGAAAAGCGCGATGCCCGTAGCCCCTGCTAGTTGCTGAACGGTGCCGACAACCGCACTCGCGTGGGAGTACAGCTGCGGCCGCACTGAGCCCAGAGCCGAGGTGAACAGAGGAGTGAACATACCGGCAAGCCCGATGCTCAAAGTCACGTGGCAGGCCAGCACCCACGGGATCGGGGTCGAAGCATCAATCAGGGTCAGCGCCCAGAACGCCGATGCGACAAGCAGCGCACCCGGAACCACCAGAACGCGAGGCCCGTGTTTGTCGAAGACACGCCCGACAACCGGTCCGAGAAGACCCATGGCGAGCCCGCCCGGCAGCAGCATCAAGCCGGCAGCCGCTGGTTCGAGACCGAGTACATCCTGCAGGTAGATGGGCAGCAGGATGACTGTTCCGAACAGCGCCATCATGCTGATGGCCAGCACGAGGATCGACACTGTGAAGGTACGCGATTGGAAGGTCCGCAGGTCAAGTAGGGCACGGTCGCGACGCTGCAGCACCAGTTGGCGTGCGATGAAACAGGCCAACCCGACAAATCCGACAGCGAGCGGCACCCAACCCGGAATACTCGATCCGTTTGCAGCCTCGCCGAATTGGCTCAGTCCATAGACAATCCCGCCGAACGCGAAGGCGGAGAGGATGACGGAGAGGACGTCGATCGGCGTGCGTCGCGGCGTGGTCACGTTCTGGATGCGGATGCCGCCAAGTATCAGCGAACCGAGGGCGATGGGAAGCACCAGCCAGAACATCCAGCGCCAGTCCAACACACTGAGAATGATCCCGGAAATGGTGGGGCCGATGGCGGGGGCCACCGAAATAACGATCGAGATGTTCCCCATCGTCTTGCCGCGCGACGACGGCGGCACGAGAGTCATGACGGTAGTCATCAGCAGCGGCATCATGATCGCGGTTCCGCTGGCCTGGATCACCCGGCCGACGAGCAGCATCTCGAAACCGGGCGCCATCGCAGAGACCAGGGTGCCCAGGCTGAAGAGTGTCATGGCCGCGAGGAAGACCGGCCGAGTGTTGAAACGCTGGATGAGGAAGCCCGTGATGGGGATGACAACCGCCATGGTGAGCATGAACGCCGTCGTCAGCCATTGTCCGGCCGATGCGGTGATTCCCAGGTCATCCATAAGGCGCGGCAGCGCCACTCCCATGATGGTCTCGTTAAGGATGACAACGAAGGCCGAGACGAGGAGCAGGGAGATGACCAGCCGGTCACGAGGAGAGACCTCGCTGACCTCGTCGATCTGGTTCGTGCCGCCGTCGGCCTGAGTGCGTTTGTTGGTCGTTTGCGACACGGAAGGGTCCCCCTGAAGATACTGAACGGCGCGCAGGAGTGTGCGCAGCCAGAAGTAACAAGCGCGGCCGGCCGCCGCTTATTCCCGGCGTACGTTCTCCGGCGTACTGTTATTTCTGAGCGCACCGCTGACGGAGAGAAGGTCCTTCTGATGTCCATCCCACCGCCTCATGAGCCGCATCCCGATCCGTCCCAGCCACGGCCGCCGGGGGAACCGGCGCCGGAGCCGCAGCCCGCTCCTTCCCCGTACCCCTTTCCTGATCCGGCACCCGACACCCCTGGCGTGCCGCCGGAGCCCGGGCCCGGCCCCTCACCGGACAGGCCTATTCCGGAACCGGGGCCGTCAATACCCCCGCTGCCTTGACCCGCGATTGATCAGCTACCTGATTGTTGCTACGATTCCATCAGCTTGAGCAATGGGCACAGTGACAACTCCTGTGGAGATCCCGTGGAAGACAAGCTTCGCATCCTGGACCTGCCGGCCGAGGAACTCCCATCGGCTCGATTTGATGCATCCTTGCTCAGCACCAGCGAGCTGAAACTCAGATGCAACGAGTACTTTGCCCTGCTTGACCAGCTCAACCCTCCCGAGTGCCTGCTGGCCGACTATGAAGCGGCGTGCGACGAGCTGAGGCAGCGCCTTGCTGCCGCATCCCCCTCGCTGGAAACGGTCTGATCCGCGCACAGCACCGGATGGAAACAAGGTCCGGCGCGTTGAGCTGGCAGGACACGCCGTAAATGGTGAGCCTGAAGGGGTGTGTCCTGCACACTCAACGGTAGAAACACAGCCAACCGTTCGGAGATCGTTCCGCAGTGACTGACCTCGCCGATATCGCGTCCGAGCTCTACTCGCAACCCCTGGACGAGTTCACCGCTGCCCGCAATACCCGCGCGAAGGCCCTCGATGACAAGTCGCTCGCCAAGGAAGTCCGCGCGCTGCGCAAGCCGTCGGCGTCTGCCTGGCTGCTGAACATGATGGCTATCCACCGCGGCGACCAGTTGCGGCAGGCGCTGACACTGGGTGCGGCGATGCGCGAGGCACAGGAACAGCTGGACCGCAGTGAGTTGAAGAAACTCGGAACGCAACGCCAGCAACTTATTGCAGCGCTGGTCAAGGACGGCGTCGCCCTGTCTGAAGAACTTGGTCACCCGGCAAGTTCAGCTGCGGCCCTCGAAGTGGAGCAGACCCTGCGGGCAGCAATGGCCGACGCCGGTGCTGCCGCTGCCGTTGCTACCGGCCGCCTGATCCGGCCGCTGGAGGCGACGGGCTGGGAAGCGGTGGATCTCGCCGGAGCAGTGGGCGGGCCCTTCGACGCAGGCGGCGCGGTGAACAGCGGCGACGCGAGCGCTGATGCAGCTGATTCCGCTGATTCCGCAGATGCGACGAAGGCCGATGCGGCGAAGAAGGCGGAAGACGACCGCGCTTCCGACGCACGCGCTGACCTTGAGGACGCAGAAGATCACTTTGAGGAAGCCGGGTCTGCGTTGAAGCGTGCACGCGAGCGAGTCGATCAACTCGACCGCGACCGTGACGCGCTAGTGGCTCAGGTAAGGGACCTGAGAAAGCGGATTCGCGCCCTGGAACAGGACATCGACGTCATTGATGATGCTGCCGATGATGCGGTCCGCGAGCGCACGGAGGCTGATCGTGCAGCAAAGGAGTCAGCCCGCGAGGTGGAGCGCGCCCGCAAAGCGCTCGAGAAGCTCACCCGGTAAAAGCTCACGCGGCAAAAGCTCACCCGGTAACGTCGGAATAACGATCGCCGCCGCCCACAAGGTGACGCTCTTCACCTCGTAGGCTCCGCCGTCGCTCGCGTTTCCCGAACCCGCGCCGTTCGGGTAGAAGTTCTGTCTGAGCACTAGCGGGTCACGCCTCAGACCGTACGGTCACGAACCGGTCAAGACCGGTTGAATACGTTAGCAAGCGTGCTTAGTGTCATAGATGGCGCTGGCAGCTACGGCTGCCAGGCGCCGCCACCCTCACCAGAAAAAGGAGAACGATATGAACACGCGCAAGCACATGTCACGGACCCGAACTCTGGCTCTTGCAGGAATCCTCCCGCTGGCCGCACTCGGCCTGACGGGTTGCAACGGCACATCCGGTTCGGAAGAAGGTGCCGACGTCGAGGATGTGGTGGAGGAAGACAACGAAACTGCTCCCTACAACGGCGCCCTCGATTCCGAATTCTACGATGCCTACCAGAGCTACATCGGCGAGGAAGTAACTGTCTCCGCCGACGTCAACGAGATCGTGTCCGACACGTCCTTCACGATTGCAGGGACGGATGACACCACCGTCGAGGCGCTGCTGGTGGTTCTGGAGGAAGGCACGGTCGAAGTTGAGCCGGGCGCGGCAGTGTCGGTGACCGGAACCGTCATGGAATCCTTCGACCTGCCCACCGTCGAGGATGACACCGGATTGGACCTCGAAGAGGACGCCTATGCCGACTACGACGGGGAAAATTACATCGTGGCCAGCGAAGTGGATGTCGAGGAGAGCTGACGCGCGGCAGGAGTATCGTAACGGGATCGTGAGGTCAGTCAGCACACTGAAAAGTCAAGAATGGGAGACATGGCAGAGATGAGAGCAGACAAGCGCAGGTATCTGAAAGCAACCGAGCACGACGACGCCCCATCCCGGCGGCGCAGTGCCTGGCTGATCATCGCCGCGGCTGTCATTTCGGTGGTCTCGCTCGCACTGGGCGCGCTGCAGTTGCAGTCTGTGCAGCGCGCCATCGGTATCCCACTTCCGGAAATGATGGTCGGTGGGTACGACGCCGACTACGTCGAGGCAGTCCGTGACCTCCTGGACGCTGCGGTCATCGAGCGCTACCAGAGCGTGCATTACCTCTGGTTCCTGCTGTTTCCCGTGGCGTTCGCCGCGCTGATCATCCTGCTGGTCCGCCGGTTCAGCCGCTCACCGCTCCGCTGGCTCTTCTACGCCGTCGCCGTGCTCTATGCCGCCGTGCATATCGCCGAGAACCTTGTGCTCGAAGCTGCTCTCGCCTCCGTAGAAATCACATCCTCCGAAGTGGCCTTCGCGAGTTTCCTGACGACGGCGAAGTTCATACTCTTCGCCGCCGCCATCCTTGCCTTTGCCCTGTCCTTCACCCTGAACCGGACGACCAGCCGGCGGCAAACCCGCCGCTAGGTCAGCCGTTCTCGACGGGCCGCTCGCCGAGGGTGATCTCCACCTCCGAGGTTTCGCCTTCGCGCATCAGCTCCGCTGTCACCGTCTCCCCCGGATTCAAAGAGCGCAGTGCGGCCAGGAGCTGTTCCGAGCTGGCGAGCGGCTCACCGTTGAGGGACACCAGAATGTCTCCCGCTTGAATCCCGGCCTCGCCGGCCGGTCCGCCTTCTTCCACCGCGAGCACCGCAACGCCCTGCTCAACGCTGACGCCGAGCTGCTGGGCAATCTGCGGCGTGATGGTGCGAGGAGCCAGGCCGAGGAACGCGTGTTCAGCCGAACCGTCCTCGAGGAGTTCCTCCACCACTTCGACGGCGGTGCCGGCCGGGATCGCAAACCCCAGCGAGACCGCGCCCGCCTGCGGCGGAATATAGGCCTCGCTGATTCCCACCACCTGGCCCTGACCGTTGACCAGTGCTCCGCCGGAATTGCCCGGACTGATGGCCGCGTCTGTCTGCACCAGATCCACAAGTGACTGGCTGTTGGTTGCCGAGCCCGGAATCTCCCGATGCAACCCGGAAATGATTCCTGCGGTTGCCGTGTTCTCAAAGCCCAACGGGCTGCCGATGACGACCGCCAGCTCTCCCACCTCCGGCAGCTCCGTCTGGAACTCGGCGGGCGGAAGACCAGTGCGGTCAGCCTGCACAAGTGCGAGGTCGGTGACGGCATCGGTGGCAACCACAGTGCCGGTGACGCGCTGTCCGTCGGCAAAGGCAACCTGCACTTCCTCCGCACCGCGCACCACGTGTTCGTTGGTGAGGATCAGCCCGTCCTCGGTGTAGATCACACCACTGCCCAGCCCTCCGTTGTCCAGGAAAATGGTCACCACGGATGGCTGGACGTCATCGATGATTTCCGGAATGTCCGCCACCGTGGCGGCTGGCGAGTCAGCGGCGTCGCCGCTTCCCCCCGCCGTTTCACCCGATGTTGCACCCGCCGTTTCACCTGCCGTCCCGGATTCCGTCTCCGGTTCATCCGTGGCCGTGCACCCCGCCAGGGCAAGGGAAGCAACAATAGCGACGGCGGCGAGGCGCTTCATTCCCGGCGGCTGATTCTGTGGATCGTTCACGGCAAACTCCTTGCAGTTGGCGATTGTCTACCCTCATTCCTACCAACTATGGAAACTGACCAAAAGGCACTAACCCTAGCGGCGGCCGGATGACCGGGCCGGAATGGAACGCAGGCGCACCTCGCTGAGGACGCCGTCGTCCGCTTGTGCAGTAAGGAAAGTGCAGTTGGGTTGCCTGCGCCGGTCCGTCGGCGAGCCGGGATTGAGCAGCCGCATACCGTTCGGTGTGGTGGTGTCCCAGGGGATATGACTGTGGCCGAAGACCAGCACCTCAACATCGCTGAACATGGCATCCATGCGCTTCTCCCGGTTAGTTGCCGCTCCGGTTTCGTGGATCACTGCGAACCGGATGCCCTCGATGTCCGCCCGGGCAATTTCGGGTAGCCGCGCGCGAAGATCAGCACCGTCATTGTTCCCGTGAACACCGATGAGGCGCTGCGTGCGGTGCTCCAGTTCGTCGAGTAGCTCCACGTTCACCCAGTCACCGGCATGGACGACGACGTCGGCAGCCTCCGCCTCCTCCCACACCTCTGGTGGGAGCCGGCGGGCGCGCTTGGGCACATGGGTATCGGCGATGATGAGCAACCGGGTAGCCATGTGCCCAGTCTGGCACGTGCGTCCGACGGTCCAGCCCGTGTGGGAAGCTCAGGGGATGACTGTATTGATTGCCGGATGCGGCGACCTGGGTACGCAGGCGGGACTCTATTTTGCGGAAGCAGGGCAACGGGTTGTCGGGTGGCGGCGGTCCGCAGACAAGCTGCCGGCCCGGGTTGAGGGTACCTCGGTTGACCTCACAGGCAAGCTGCCGGCCATCCCGGCGGACACCGACGTCGTGGTCATCGCACTGACTGCGGACGGGCGGACCGAAGCTGCCTACCGCGCTACCTACTATGAGGGCACCGCAAACCTGCTCGGGGCACTCGCCCGCGACGGGGTTGAGCCGCGGCGGATCATTTTCGTTTCCTCGACCGCCGTATACGGCAATGACGACGGCGGCTGGATCGGGGAGAGCACGCCGCCTGCGCCGTCCACCGCCACTGGCACGGTACTGCGTGAAACGGAGGAACTGCTCACCGAACGTGCGCCCCAGTCGGTACTGTTGCGGCTTTCGGGTATCTACGGACCGGGACGCGCCCGGTTGATCGATCAGGTGCGGAACGGCACGGCGCGCGCGGGCGGCGCTCCGCACTGGACCAACAGGATCCACCGCGACGACGCCGCGGCGGCCATCGTACACCTCGCAGGACTCGAGGCGCCGGCCACGGCGTACCTTGGCACCGACCAGGAACCGGCGCTGCTGGCTGAGGTCCGGCAGTTCATCGCGGAGGAGCTGGGATTACCCGTGCCCCCTATTGAAGCCCCCACTGAAGAGCGCGAGGTCACCGGCAAGCGCTGCAGCAACGTGCTGCTCACGTCAACCGGTTTCACCTTTACGTATCCGACCTACCGGGAGGGGTACCGGGCAGTTCTGAAGGGCGTAGGCGTTCGACACCTCTGACGCGAGTAGCCTGGTCCCCAAAGACAATAATAAGTACCCTTTCTATTTTGCCTGAGTGTGCCTACTCTTGGAAACGTGCACACCGGTGGGGCAGCCGTTCCACCGATCTGGAAGCTCCATGAAGCCAAACAGAGAAGGTCCCGATGGAAGAAACATTGAGAAGCGGTCTCGCGACCGTGGTCGAGTTCGTGCCGAAGCTGTTGCTGTTCCTCGTCATCCTGATCGTCGGGCTGCTGATCGCCAAAGCGATTTCCAAGGCGCTGGACAAACTGCTCGAACGTGTGGGATTTGACCGCGTCGTGGAACGCGGCGGCGTCAAGAAGGCGCTCGCGAAGTCATCACTGGATGCCAGCGACATCATCGCCAAGATTGTCTACTACGCGCTGGTGCTGTTTGTACTTCAGTTTGCTTTTGGAGTCTTCGGGCCGAATCCGGTCAGCGATCTGCTTGAAGGCATCATTGCCTTCCTGCCGAAGATCATCGTCGCAATCATCATCGTCATCGTCGCAGCCGCCATTGCCGCGGCGGTCAAGAACCTCATCCAGGGCACCCTGGGAGGGCTTTCCTACGGGAAGGTCCTGGCGAATATCGCAAGCGTCTTCATTCTCGGCATCGGCATCATCGCGGCTCTCAACCAGGTTGAAATTGCCACCACGGTGACCACACCGATCCTGATTGCCGTACTGGCCGCAATTGTCGGCGTCATTGTGGTCGGCGTCGGCGGCGGGCTCATCAAACCCATGTCGCAGCGCTGGGAGCACTACCTCAACCGGGCTGAGGAGGAAGCACCGCGGGTGAAAGCTGAGGCCCAGTCATCGCCGCCGGCCTCCCAGCAGCTCAAGGGCCAGGCACAGAAAGCCAAAGCACAAAGCCAGACCGCGGACACCTCCGGTAGCCACCAGGTGAACCAGACGGATGACCCGAACGCTCCTCGATTCCGTTAGGTTCCGGCTCCTCCGAAGCACTTCCCGTTCCAGAAACCCAGAGAGATAAGGAAAAATAATGAACATCGACAAGCAGCAGATCATTGACCTTCTGAAGAATCAGGGCAACCAGGACAAGGCGCAGCAGGCTGACCAGGAACTGCCCGACCAGGTGGACACCGAGCGTGATTCCGGCCTTCTGGAAAAGCTCGGCATCAACCCACAGGACCTGCTCGGGAAGCTCGGCGGCGGCGGTGGAATCGGCGGCCTGCTCGGCTAGTCACCTGGCAAGGAAGCAGTCCACGAGGGGGAGGGTGCGCAGTGCGTACCCTCCCCCTCCTCTTGTACTGGCTACCACATGAGAGTGTCATGAGAACCGGAGGAAGAACCTTGAGCTCCTCCCAACTCTGCGCTTTCATGGAAGGACGACGACGGCGGACAATGAGGAGGTGCCTGACATGCAGCTCCCACCTCCGCCCGGCAGAACGCCCGCGGCCGCGCCTTCCGCACGGCCGGAGCCACGGAGGCGCATCGGTGACCCGACGGGCGAAGTGCTGGATGGCCGCTACACCGTCGGTGCCCTGCTTGGCAGCGGTGGGATGGCCGAGGTCCACAGAGGCCACGATCGGGTACTGGACCGGGACGTCGCTATCAAGCTCTTCCATGGTCAGCCGGACGCGCAGCTCTCCGACCGTGAGCGTGTAGAGGCGCAGTTGCTGGCCGGGCTGGATCACCCGGGCCTGGTCAAGGTGCATGATGTCGGAAACTCCCCTTTAGCCGGTTGGGTGGTCATGGACCTGATCGATGGCCCGGACCTGCACCGGCTCCTGCGCGACGGCCCGCTGGGACCGGAACAAACGTGGGCTATCGGCCACGACGTTGCCCGGGCACTCGCGTATGTGCACGCGAAAGGAATTACCCACCGGGACGTCAAACCTTCCAATGTGCTGACCCGCGACGCCGAACCGTCATCCGGGCGTTTCGGGTATGTTCTGACGGACTTCGGCATAGCCCGCAGGGTGGACAGCGACCGGCTCACCGCGACCGGCGAGACAATCGGCACTGCAGCGTATTTCAGTCCCGAACAGGCCCGCGGTGAAGCGGTTGACAGTTCGACCGACATCTACGCGCTGGGCCTTGTGCTGCTCGAATGCCTCACCGGGGAACCTGCCTTCGAAGGCCGAGGGCTGGAGACTGCGCTTGCCCGCTTGCACCGCGCCCCCGAAATCCCGGCAACGGTCAACCCCGCCTGGCGTGAGCTTATTTCACGCATGACGGCGGAAACCGGAAGCGCGCGGCCAACGGCGGCCGAGGTCGCGAATGCCCTGGCCGCTCAGCGGAACGCTTTCCTCGCTGACGCGCGCGCCGCCGCTGCTGATACCGCGGGCGAAGATGCCGGGCCTGCAACCAGAGTCCTTCCCGGCGCAACCCACGGTTCGCCTCCGGTGCAGGATCCGCACTCCACGCGCAGGGCCTTTGTCCTTGGACTGAACGAACACTCAACTCAGCGCCCGGAACCCAACGAACGACCCAGCACTTCGGGTAACCGGAAGCCCGCCCCACGGAACCGGCGCTGGTGGGTGGCGGGCGCCGTCGTCGTCGTTCTGGTTCTGGTGGTGTTGGGAGCAGCGCTGGCGGGGCTGTTCAATCAGGCGCCCGCCGTGGAACCTTTGCCGTCAGTTCCCGGTGTTCCCGGCGAGAGACTGTCTGAACTCTACGAAAGTGTGCAGCCATGAGGTCGAAGCGATACATGATTGTCCTCGCGTTGGCCTTGCCGGTGCTTGGAGGATGCGGAGGCGCTGAAGCTCTTGACCCGGGTGCGGCGCAGTCGCTTCAGCAGCAGGTGAGGGAACTTGCCGTTGTTACGCAGGAGGGCAACCTTGAACTTGCGGTGGACCGTGCGGAGGCCCTCAAAGCCGCGGTTCAGCAAGCAGAGGATTCCGGCGCCGTGACACCGGGACGGGCGGAGCGGATTCAACAGAACATCGAGGCCTTCATCAACTCGGTGCAACCAGCCGAGGTCCCTGCGCCAACCGCACCGGCCGTACCTTCCACTGAACCGGCCCCCGTTCCCCCGCCCCCAACTTTTACAGCGCCGGCCAAGGGCCTGTTGGAAGACAGCAGGGATCCCGGAGAGACCCAGACGGACCGCGACAGGGAGCGGGCGGAGGAGGTCGCCGAGGAACTCCAGGAACAAGCCGAGAAGCAGGAGAAGGAAAGACAGAAGCAGGAAGAAGAGAACAGCGGGGAAGACTAGCATGCGCACCATCTCAGGAAACTGCTACCAACTGCAGCGTTCGAAAGGAGCCAACGGCTACCTTGTGCGCACGCCAAGCCACACCGCCCTCGTTGATCCCGGAATGGCCAGCGGGTATGACGCCCTGCTTGGCGAGTTGCGCGATGCTGCTCCCATTGTTGGGCAGGTGACCGACATCCTGCTCACCCATTACGATGCCGACCACGCCCAGACCGCCCGGCGCCTTCAGCATGACCTGGACGCAACGGTATGGCTCGGCGCAGCGGATGCCGCCATTCTGCGCCGGGAAATTGCGCCTCCCACCCGCGTGCGCCGGACGCTTTTCCGCCTGGCTCGGGTTGAACTCCCTGCGACGGTGACCGAGCTCGACGGCGACCGCGAACTTTTCGAGGGCCTCACCACCTTCCCCATTCCCGGTCACACTCCCGGTCAGATGGCCTTTCAGCTCGACGACGTACTGTTCACGGGCGACGCGGTCCGGGTTGAGCGCAACGGGACCATCAAACGCTTTTATAGCGCCCTGAACAGTGATAATCCGCTCGCTGCACGCACTACCGCGGACTTGCAGCGCAGAATCAATGCCGGTGGTGTCAGCTGGGTGTGCCCCGGACATAACCCGCCGGCACGGGTGAACGTTTCCTAGTTGGCAGAAGGCCAGTATCGGTCCGGTACATCGAGGACTAAGCTCATCTCACACTGAAAACTCTCAGTGAACTGCAGGGCCGGTAACCGGTCAGCTGAGAAGGGCGGGACCCATGGCAGAGCGAAGCACGTCCGAGCGTTCAGAGGACGCCTCACTGCTGAAGGTTCTGGGTAACTGGGATGCCCTCGCGCTGGGGTTCGGAGCGATGATCGGATTCGGTTGGGTGGTGCTCACCGGCGGCTGGATCGGATCCGCTGGGACCCTCGGTGCGGTCCTGGCCATGGTGGCAGGCGGCGTCATCATGGGCGTCGTGGGGCTCACCTACGCGGAACTGACTGCCGCCATGCCCAAAGCGGGCGGAGAACACAATTTCCTCCTCCGCGGCATGGGTCCCCGCTGGTCATTCATCGGATCCTGGGCAATCACCGGCGGGTACGTCACCATTGTGGCGTTCGAGGCTGTGGCGCTTCCCCGCACCGCTCTCTACCTTTTTCCCGGCCTGAACCAGGTGCCGCTCTGGGAGATCGCGGGAAGCCAGGTGCACCTGACCTGGGCGCTTGTGGGCGCGATTGCCGCCGTCGTCATCACGTTCATCAACATCCGCGGTGTGAAACTTGCCGGTGTAGCCCAAACCTTTGTGGTGCTCTTTCTCCTGATCATCGGTGCGGTCCTTGTGCTCGGGTCCTTCACCGGCGGATCCACAGAAAATATGCAGCCGCTTTTCACCGGCGGATCGGCGGGGTTCTTCGCTGTCCTGGTGGTGGTGCCGTTCCTGTTCGTCGGGTTCGACGTGATTCCGCAATCCGCAGAGGAAGTGAAGATCCCCGCCCGCCAGATCGGCCGGCTGGTTGTCATCGCCGTGATACTCGCAACCATCTGGTATGTCATGACTATCCTGACGACGTCGTCAGCCATGCCTGCTGGAGAAATCGCGCAGGCGGACATCGCCACTGCGGATGCGATGGGCGCCCTCTTCGGGAGCGATTTGATGGCCAAGGTGCTGATCGCCGGTGGAATCGCCGGAATTCTGACCTCCTGGAACTCGCTGCTGCTGGGGGCATCCCGGTTGATGTATTCCATGGCACGCTCAGGAATGCTGCCGGGCTGGTTCGGGAAGCTGCACCCGACCTACCGGACACCGGCGAACGCACTGCTGTTCATCGGTGCCCTGTCCTTCCTCGCGCCCTTCTTCGGAGAGGCGATGCTGGTCTGGCTGGTTGACTCGGGTGCGCCCAGCATCGTGATCGCCTACACCCTGGTCGCCGTAGTTTTCCTGATTCTTCGCCTGAAGGAACCTGCAATGGAACGACCGCTGCGGGTCGGTGGTGTTGGTAACGGCGGCCAGGCGATTGGGATCGCAGCAGTGGTGCTGTGCCTGGCCCTACTCAGCCTGTACCTGCCGGGGATGCCTGCGGCTCTGACTCCCCCGCCGTGGATACTGTTCGGGCTGTGGTGGGTGCTTGGCCTGTTCTTCCTTCTTCGTATCCCGCGTGGCATCAAACCCGGTGAAGATGCGGAGCACCGGCTGCTGGCGGCCCTGAACAAGCGCTAGCAGCGAGGGCGTCCGTCAAGCCACCGGCAGCCCGCCCCGCTTCGCACTGAGGAATGATGGGTTACTGGTGGTAGGGGAGGGTTTCTGACTTACCCGCTTCGTGACGACCGGCACCAATGGTGCCGGGACTGTCTATGTGGAGAGCTGTCGGCTCGCCTTCCCTGCCACTGACCTATGGCGACCGGGCCGGACGGGATGTGACTTGATAGGAACGTGGCGAACTCAGGCTCTTCAGTGCTTTGTCCGCCCGGCCCGGTCACCCGTGCTCGCCAACGTCCTCATCGACAGGAACGAGTACGCATGACACTTGCAACGACCGAAACAACGACCCGGCCGGTCACTGCCGTCACGATAGGCGTGGACACACACTCTCAGCTCCACCACGCTGCCGTGCTTGACCAACATGGTCACCTACTCGGTGACAGACAGTTCACCACTGACCTCACCGGCTACCAGGAACTCCTGGACTGGACCGCCAGCTACGGAATCATCAACGCCGCAGGCGTGGAATGCACAGGCTCTTACGGTGCAGGCCTCACCAGGTACCTCCTCGCAGCCGGCGTCGACGTCGTCGAAGTCAACCGCGGGCACCGCCTCACCCGCAGCCGCTCCGGGAAGAACGACGCTATCGACGCCGAAGCGGCCGCCCGTAAGGTTATGTCCGGAGAGTGCTCGGCCCCGGCGAAAGACACCACCGGCGCCGTCGAAGCCATCCGCAACCTCCATCTACTCCGCGAATCGGCCGTCAAATCGCGGTCAGCCGCACTAGTGCAGCTGCGAGACGTCCTCGTTACAGCTCCTGCTGGAATGCGTGAACGTTTCGACGCCAAAACACTCGAGGGCAAGGCAACGCAGGCCCGCGCACTACGCCCAGACAGCGCTCGATTGGACGAGCCCGAGAACGCCGTGAAATACACACTCCGCGAACTGGGGCGGCGCATCTTCAACCTCACTTCTGAAATCAACGCCACCGAGAAACACATCACCAAACTCGTCGAAGCTGTCGCGCCGACAACGGCAGCGTTGCCTCAGGTCGGGCCCGTCACAGTCGCCCAACTTCTCGTCACTGCGGGACAGAACATCGACCGCTTCCCCAGCGAAGCAGCCTTCGCCAGACTCTGCGGTGTCGCCCCGATACCTGTGTCTTCGGGCAAGACTCACCGGATGAGACTGCATAGAGGTGGAAATCGCCGCGCCAACCGTGCGATATACCTTGTGACCATCTGTCGGTTGCGCTATGACCCCAGATCCCAGGCCTACCGCGACCGCAAACGAGAACAAGGGCACTCTTCAGCGGACGCGATCCGCAGCCTCAAACGCTTCGTCACCCGCGAGCTCTACTACGCGTTGAAGAGGGATCTGCTTCGGCAATAGGCATTGGTCACAGCAAGATCCCGTTAGAGATGGCTCAAGTTTGACGTGCGTATTGAGTGGTTTTGTGCCAGTTCGATGAAGGATTGAGCTGCGGGTGTGAGGTCTTTCGTTCGGCTGAGGAGGGCCACGTCTAGCCTTGATACGGGTTCAATGAGCAGGGTTCGGAGCCCTGATTTGTTTGCAAGCGGAGCCCAGGATGATGGCATGACGGCGTGGCCGACGCCGGCTATCACTAGCGGAAGTATGGATGTTCGGTGAGCCACTTCTGCAACGATTTCGGTTTCTACTCCTTGCGCAAGTGCATCGTCGACGAGCCACCGCATGAGCGAGCCTCGTTGACTGGCTATGAGCCGGTGACCACTTAGATCCTCGCGGTGGATGGTGTGTCCTTCGGCGAATGTATCCGCGCGTGGATTCACGATGAGGATCAGCGGCTGGTTATCCAACTCGAGCACCTTTACGCCGGGAACTCGGATGGGCCCGTGGGAACCGGCGAGGCCTAGTTCGGAGCTTCCGTTGCGTACTGCTTCGATTACTTCTTCCGGGGTGAACGCCGCTTCAACGTTCAGCCGCACGGACGGGTTCTGATCAACAAAGGCGGCGATCATCGATGTCAGGGGTTCGATGCCGGGGGATGGCATGGTGATGATGTCGAGTTTGCCGCTGCGTATTCCGCGGAGTGATTTGATCAGTGATTCCGCGGCGTCCAGGTCGCGCATGACCAGCCGTGCCGGTCCTACGAGTTCTTTGCCTGCCTCGCTCAGGACGGCTCTGCGGCCGATGCGGTGAAACAGGGGGACGCCGAGGTCGCGTTCCAGGCTGGCGATGGTTTGGGACAGGGATGGCTGGGCGATGAGGAGCTCTTCAGCGGCTTTGTTGAAGCCGCCGCAGTCGACGACGGCAAGAAAGTACTTCAACTTTCTTGTGTCCATGAAGGGTCTCCTGTGTGCAAGGACGGGTCAGGTCCATAGCCTACGCTCGGCGCAGCTGTGGACCTGACCCGTCGCCGGTGGGTTTCTACCTGCCGATGCCGGTGATTCCGACCATGATCGGGACGATGCTGATGATGAGGATCGCGCCGAGGATGTCGAAGGTGAAGCCGGTGCGGACCATGCGGGTGATAGGAACAGCGCCCGATCCGTAGACAATGGCGTTCTGCGGTGTGGAGACGGGCAACATAAATCCGAATGATGCGGCGAACGTCGCTGCCAGTGCGGGGATGATTGGGTCTACTCCCATGGCCACGCATAGCGGGATCACAATGGGTACCACCACAGCCGCTGATGCGGTGTTGCTGGTTGTTTCCGAGATAACAATCGCCAGGATTGCAGCGAATATGGTGATCGCGACGATATTGGTGATCCCGAGGTTTTCCGCGGCCGCGCTGCCGATCGTTTCGGCGAGGCCGGTAGCCGAAAGCAGGGCGCCGAAGATGATGCCTGTTCCAAAGAGGATGATGGTTCCCCAGTCGATCTTTGCGGCGTCGGACCAGGTCATTGTGGCGCGGCGTTCCTTCCAGTTGGTTGGAAGGATGAAGAGCAGCGAAGCACCGATTACGGCAACGATGCCTTCGTTCAGGCGGTCGTCCAGGAGTGTGTACACCGCCGAGTCCGTGCCGGCGACGATGCCTACGAATGCGGGGAGCAGCCACAGCGTGACTGTCAGGCCGAAAGCGATGAGGGTGTTGATCTCGGCTCGCGACATTTTTCCCTGTTCGGCCTTCTGCTGCCGAATGAACTCGTCAACTCCCTCGATCTGCCGGATTTCTGGCTTGTTGAGGAGGAACATGATGAGCGCCAACACGATGAACATGGCCACGCAGATCGGAGCCACGGTGGCGGTCCACTCTACGAAGGAGATCTGTATGCCGGTCGCCTCTTCGATCAGGCCGCGGCCGATCAGGTTAGGCGGCGCGCCGACCGGGGTCAGTAGGCCACCTACGCTGGCTCCGTAGGCGAGCATCAACATTAGTGCTGCTCCGACGCGCAGACGCAAAGGGTCAAAATCGGACTTCACAACGCCGCGGTCCTGCATCAGCTTCGCGATCACGGCCAGGATCCCGAGCGCTGTGGGCATCAGCATGGCTACGGTCGCGGTGTTCGAGACGAAGGCCGACAGCAGACAGGTGATCACTCCAAACGCGATGATGATCCTGTACGTGGACTTGGCAACGCCGGGAATTGACAGCACTGCGAAGGCCAGCCGTTGGGCTATGCCGTGTTTGAGCATCGCTGCGGCGAGTATGAATGCCCCGATGAAGGTGAAGATTGTTGTTGAACCGAAGGGAGTCAGAACCTCACTTGCCGGCGCAACTCCGAGCAGCACCACAGCGGCCACACCGATCAAGCCGCCGACGGGAATGGGTACTGGTTCGCAGATCCACAGGATGATGACGCCGAGCAGAACCGCTCCGAGCAGCTGCTGGGTATGATCCATTCCGGTCGGGAGGAGAGCAAAAACGATTGCTACCGCCGGGGCCAGGAAGAACCCGATTGTTTGACGGGCCCGTTCGAATTTCTCTTCGCGCGGGGAGAGCTTCTGTTCACTCAAGCTCCTGAATGTCTTGCCGCCCAACAAGGCAGCGCGGACATCAGTCCGTTGAGGGGTGGAGCTGACCGTGGTGGGGGCCGTTAAGTTCCCGGACATCTTCGTCCTTTCGTCGTAGGGATTTGTTCCCACTGTGCCTTCGTGAGCGGGATCACGTCCAAGACGCATTCCCTACTACTTAGATAGGAAAAACCAATCTGATCAATGGATAGGTAGAGCCTATTTGCCTTATCGCAACTGGGTCTTGGACGCCGCGGCGGGATCGGCGCTCTACTGGAGGAGGTAGGGCAGTACGACGCTGCTAACACTCAACGAGGAGGTCGGCATGAGCGCCACCCAAACTTTCAAGATCGCATCCATTCCAGCAGACGGTGTCGGTAAAGAAGTCGTTTCCGCCGGTCAGCGTGTGCTGGATGCCCTGGCAGAAAACTCTGGCGGAAAGTTCGCGTTCGAATGGACCGAGTTCCCCTGGGGCTGTGGCTATCATGCCGAAACCGGCAAGATGATGGCCGACGACGGCCTGGAAACACTGAAGAACTTCGACGCGATCTACTTCGGCGCCGTTGGCTGGGAGAACGTGCCGGACCACATCAGCCTCTGGGGCCTGCGCCTGAACATCACCCAGAACTTTGACCAGTGGGCAAACATCCGGCCGGTGAAATTCCTTCCCGGCGTCCAATCACCGCTGCGCAAGGCCGACCACACCGAACTTGACTGGGTGGTTGTTCGGGAAAACAGCGAAGGCGAGTATGCCGGCCTGGGTGGGCGTAACCTCAGCGGCCGCGGCCCAGGTAACGAAGTTGCACTGCAGACCGCGCTCTTCACCGAGAAGGGCTGCGAGCGGATCTTGCGCTTCGCATTCGACCTCGCCCGCACCCGCACGGTGAAGAAGGTTTCCAGCGTCACGAAGTCCAACGCCCAGCAGTACGGCATGGTCCTCTGGGACGAAACCTTCAAGCGTGTGGCTCTGGAGTACCCGGACGTCGAAACCGAAAGCGTGCTGGTTGACGCGATGAGCGCCAAGTTCATCCTCCGGCCCGAGGACCTCTCCGTGGTCGTGGCATCGAACCTTAACGCGGACATTCTCTCTGACCTCGGATCAGCGTTGGCAGGCAGCCTCGGCCTGGCGGCCAGTGCGAACCTGAACCCGGAGCGCCGTTTCCCCTCCATGTTCGAGCCTGTACACGGCTCGGCACCCGATATCGCCGGTAAGGGCATCAGCAACCCCATCGGTGCGATCGCCAGCGCAGCGCTGATGCTCGATCACTTCGGCCTGCACGAGGAAGCCCGCCGGATCGAAGCCGCTATCGAGCAGACAACCGCCGCCGGGCACCTCACCCGCGATATCGGTGGAAACGCCAACACAGACGAAGTGACCGAGACCATCGTTCAGGCGCTCACCCGCTCGTTGGCTGCGCTTTAGTAAAGACACCGGATGGGCGATGACCGTGCAGCGGCATCGCCCATTCGGCTTTCACGGGAATATGCGAGATGCGGGAGTAGAAATTGTCAATGAAATCACGGGTGCTCATCGCACCAGACAAGTTCAAGGGCAGCCTCACGGCAACAGCGGTAGCCGAGGAAATCGCCATGGGCCTCACAGACGGGCCCGGTGACACATCGATCGAATGTATTCTTCTTCCCTTGGCCGATGGCGGCGATGGAAGCGTAGACGCAGCCCTGGCCAGCGGATTCCACAAGCATCAGTTCACAGTCACCGGACCGACCGGACAACCCGTATTCGCGACCGTGGCTTTCGACGGCGACACCGCACTGGTTGAAGTCGCTAACTCCTGTGGAATCGCACTCCTCGCTTCACAAAGTTTGGCACCCCTAGATGCTTCAAGTTGCGGTTTCGGAGAAGCGATACTGCATGCGTTGACGCTCAGCCCTCGACGCATTGTGCTCGCCCTGGGCGGAAGCGCCAGTACCGATGGTGGGATGGGGATGCTGTCCGTTCTCGGCTTCACCTTCCGCAGTCCGCATGGAGCGGTCCTGCAGGGCAGTGGCCGTGCGTTGCATCAGATCGAGTCCGTGGAAATGACTCCCGTACCGGAGTTGCAAGACGTTGAGCTTGTACTTGCAAGCGACGTACATAATCCACTTTTCGGGACCCAGGGAGCAGCTGCCATCTTCGGCCCGCAGAAAGGGGCAACACCGGAGCAGATAGCTCATCTGGAAAGTGGACTGGTCCATTTCGTGAGCAAATTGAAAGAGGCAGGGCTGGACGACAGTGAGGAGCGAGCGGGTCAATCTGGTGCGGGCAGTGCCGGCGGTATCGGATTTGCTTGCTTACTGCTTGGCGCGCGTCAGGTATCGGGCGCTGAGTTCTTTCTCGACCTCCTGAAATTCGACACGTACAAGCAGGACTGCGACATCATCATCACAGGAGAGGGCAGCCTGGACGAGCAGACCCTCGCCGGAAAGCTCCCAGCAGCAGTCGCGCGACGAGCTGACGGGCGCCCAGTGGTCGCTGTTGCCGGACGATCTCTGCTGCCAACCCACAGATGGTCGGAAATGCCAATCGCCCAAGTCTTCGCGCTGACCCAGTACACCGATCTGGATTCCTCCCGTGACGGTCAGCTCTCACGAGAACTCCTCCGTGAGGTTGGAAGGGACGTAAGACACTTCATACAGAATCTGAAGTCGTTCGTGGGCTCGGAGTTAGAACCACTCTCGCCGCCAGCTCCAGTTGTTCGAACTTAGGCCTCTATCGCCCTTCCATGGTGAGAGAAAGTGTCTTTTCAAAGACCAACGTGGGTGCGTCCTTTGCCGACTCGATTTGTCTATAGGAACATCTCGGCAGGCTCCTGCGGCCACTAGGCTTGAGCCCATGCGCACCTTCCGCCGCCTTCAATTGTTTGCCCTTACCCGTTCGCTGGTTGCGCGGGCGGCCATGGCGTTCGCCGCCGTGCAGGCGCTGGTCATCGCCGCCATCGTGATTATTGATGCAGTGGAAAAGAAGCTGCGCAGCAAGCGTCCGGGCTTTCCGCACCCCGGAACATTTGAATCAGAAGTGGCGGGATCGAAAACCGCCGTCATTACCTACGGGCATGACCTGTACGAGGACATGCTGGCCTCTATCCGGAACGCCCGGCACACCATCATGCTGGAGACCTACATCTGGAAGGGCGACGCCATTGGACGCCAGTTCAAGGACGCGCTGAATGAGGCGGCGGCCCGTGGTGTGAAGGTGTACGTAATCTATGACGGGTTCGCCAACCTCGTTGTTCCGTTCACGTTCTACCGGTTCCACCCGAATGTGCAGGTCTTCCGGTTCCCGGTACTGCGCCCGTCGATCGTCTTCACGAATATCCGGGGTACAGGCTTCGATCACCGCAAAATCATGGTGGTGGATGATTCCATCGGGTACGTCGGAGGCTACAACATCGGGTCGCTATACGCCTCGAAGTGGCGTGACACGCACCTGAAAATCGAAGGAAGGTCCGTCTGGGAGTTGCGCCAGGCGTTTGTCGCTTTCTGGAATTCCGCTCCGACACAGCGCCATCGCGCGTTGGAGGAAACCAGTGCGGAGTTCTGGGAACCGCGTCTGCGCGCGGTCAACAACATTCCGGCCAACCTCGTTTTCCCGATCCGCGGGGTCTATCTGGACGCCATCAATCGCGCCCACAGCCACATCTACATGACCACGGCCTACTTCATCCCTGACCAGCAGATCCTTGAGGCGCTCCTGCGCGCCAGTAAACGCGGGGTGGATGTCCGGGTCATTCTGCCGGAGGACTCCAACCATGTGGTCTCCGACTGGCTGTCCCGCGGGTTCTACTCGGCACTGCTGCGCGACGGTGTGAAGATCCTCCTGTACCAGAACGCGATGATTCACGCGAAGACCGCAACTGTGGACGGCGAATGGTCCACGGTCGGAACCGCCAACATCGACCGGTTGAGCTTGACCGGTAATTACGAAATCAATATCGAACTGTTCGATGAAAAGCTCGCCTCCACCATGGAGCGAATCTTCGAGATTGACAGCAGCAATTGCCGGGAACTCTCACTCGAGGAATGGGAAGGCCGCCATATCGTGGCACGCGTCAGCGAAGCGATCCTCGCTCCTCTGCGGCCATTCCTCTAGCATGCATCACGGAGCAAAGGTGGGCCCGGGAGATAGAGCCGAGTTTTTATCGACGCAGAAGCGGTCCAGGTACCCGACTTTGGACTGATGCACGTGATCGGCCATCAGCTGCTGTGCATCCGCGGAGTTGCCGGAGTCGATCGCCGCAAGAATGCTCCTGTGCTCGCTCCAGGACTCCTTGCCGCGGTGGTCGACGTCCGTTGCGTAGAGCCATTCGATCTTGCCTGCGATCTGGCGCAGCAGCGCCGTCAGCGAGGCGCTGCCGCTCAATTCCGCCACACCCAGGTGGAACCGGATGTTGAGTTCGGGCAGAAGTTCGAGCCGGTTCTGCGCGACGGCGGCATCCCCCTCATCGAGCACTGCTGCCAGTGCTTTCCGGGCCTGCCACCACTCAACGCTGGGCGCACCTGAATCGAACTGCGCAGCAGCCCGGTGCGCTGCGCGCCGAGCCGTCGCTGACTCTAGCGCTTCGCGGACAAAAAACAGGTCCTCGGCGTCGTCAGCCGGGATCTTCGACACTGTGGAGCCGGCATAGGGCTTGGACTCGACGAAACCCTCGGCCTCCAACGTGCGGAGCGCTTCCCGTACCGGAACCCGCGAGATCCCATACTTGCTGGCGAGCGCTGCCTCAGTCACACGGGTGCCCGGCGGCAACGCGCCGAAGATGATATCCCTCCGGATTTCGTCCTGAATTCGCTGCTTCGGTGCGGCGTCTTCGCTATCGGCCGGCTGCATAGCCCTGCGCTCCGCGCGGGTTGGCCGCAGCCATCAAAACTCCGGTCGCCGGGTCGCTGACAACAGCGGACAGCCGGCCGAGCGCCCACTCTCCAGCACGGGTGACGACGTGACCGCGTTGTTCCAGGTCGGCGATGACCTCCTCACCCAGCCGGTCTTCGACCACGGCGCCGCCAGGCTCCCAGGTGCGTGGGAAGAATGAGCCGGGTATCGACGTCGTATGCAGGGACGGCGCGTCGATGGCCTGCTGCGGTGAGTAGGCGCCGACAATCGTGCGCAGGATATAGACCAGCTGCCACTGGTCCTGCTGGTCGCCGCCGGGCGAGCCGAGTGCAACAACGGGCTTGCCGTCTTTGAGGATCAAGGTTGGTGTCAGCGTGGTGCGCGGCCGCTTTCCCGGCTCCAACGAGGACGGTGCGCCCTCCTCGAGCCAGGTCATCTGCAGTCGGGATCCCAGGCAGAATCCTAGTTCGGGGATGGTAGGAGATGATTGCAGCCAGCCGCCCGACGGCGTCGCGGAAATCATGTTCCCCCACTGGTCAACCACGTCGATGTGGCAGGTGTCGCCGCGTGTCTCGCCGTCGCGGGAGACTGTGGGCTCCCCTACCCCCGCGAAGCCGTCCTTACCCGTGAGCGCCGGCGGGGTGTATTCCGTCCGCAGCGGCGGTGTGAACGGCGTATGCCCGGGGACAGTCCCGGGGCGGAACTCGGTGGAAGCCTGATCGGTGATAAGCGCCCTGCGCTCGGCTGCATATTCTTCGGATAGCAGGTATTCCATCGGCACGTCGGAATCACCGTAGTATGCCTCGCGGTCTGCGATGGCCAGCTTCTGCGCTTCCAGGATGGTGTGCGCGCCGAGGGCTGTGGACGGGTCCAGGTGATCGTCCCCGAATCCGTTCAGGATGGCGAGGGTCTGCAGCAGGGCCGGACCCTGGCCCCAGGGCCCGGTCTTGGCAATGGTGTAGCCGCGGAAGTCGAGAGTGGTGGGCTCCTCGTAGCCGGCCTGGAAGTTCGCGAAGTCCTCAATGCTCATCACTCCCGCGTGATCCTGACCCGACGAGTGGCGGTGCGGTGTACTGATGAAGTCGACTGCAGCCCGGGCGACGAAACCTTCGCTCCACTCGCGCCGGGCGGCGTCGATGCGTTCCTCGCGGGAGCCTGCACCGCTCCCTGCAGCAATGAGTCGGTCAAGGACTGAGGCGTAAGCCTCGTTTTTCACGATGTCCCCTTCTGCCGGGATCTTCCCTTCCGGCATCCAGAGCGCTGCGGAAGTGGGCCAGTGTTCGGTGAAAAGCTCCTTGACGGCGTTGATCGTTGCACCGACCCTGCCCAGCACCGGGTGCCCGTGACGGGCGTAGCGGCAGGCGAAAGCCAGGACGTCGGCAAGTTCCCAGCTGCCATGGTCCCGGAGCAGCAGGAACCAGGCGTCGACGGCGGCCGGGACGGCGGCTGCGAGCGCTCCGGCGCCTGGAACCAGCTCGAGTCCTTCGGAGAGGTAGTGCTCCCGGGTTGCACCGGCGGGAGCCGGTCCCTGTCCCATCAGGACCACGGGCTTTGAGGGGTCTTCCGCGGTGGCGAAGACGCCGGTCATGTCGCCGCCGGGACCGTTGAGGTGCGGTTCAACGACATGGAGCACGAAAGCTCCGGCGACAGCAGCATCGAAAGCATTGCCGCCGCGTTCCAGGACGGCCTGCGCAGATGCCGTTGCCAGCCAATGCGTTGAGGCGCTCATGCCGAAGTTGCCTTGGAGCGTGGGGCGGGTGGTGAAGGAATCCGGGGCGACAAAAGCGGGCATCGTTGTCCGTTCGGGGAGGCGTTATTGTGTAGTTTCGTATACAAACTATCGTGTCGACCGACCTTCGTATACCTTTTTGGGGAACCGCGGTTGCTGGCGGGAACAGCCTGCCGGTGCTGAGGCCGCGTCCCGCGGCGAAGAACCGGCTACGGTGTCCTAGGCCTCAAAGTGGGTGGTTGCGCTCGCGTTGTTCACCGACTCGACAACAGCCGCAGCAACCGCATGAAGCTTCACGTTTCGTGCGTTGGAGGCGGCTTTCAAAATATTCACCGCTTCATCCTGGCTGCAGCGGTTCTGGCCCATAATGATGCCCACTGCAAGGTCTATGGTGGTGCGGTTCTCCATTGCGACACTCATGTGCTGACTGTGCTCCATTAAAGTGGCCACCCGGACAGCTATCTGCAGTGAACGGGAAGCCCTGCGCGCGAACTGCTCTGCGGCGTCGATGCTTTCGGCATTGAACGCGAGCGGTTCACGGCAATACAGATCCAGGCCTGCATTGGCGTCGCCCTCAAGGACGATCGGCACTCCGAGCGCTGAGCGGATGCCATGCCCCGCAACAGCTCCCGTGTACTCGCCAAAACGTTCCTCTTCCTTGAAGTCCTGAACAACGACCGTGGTGTGCTCACGCGCCGCGCGCAAACAGGGGCCGTCATCGAAGGCGTATTGGACCTCGTCCATGTTGCGGGCTTCCGCGCTGCTGCTGGCCACCGTCGCCGCGCGCTTCGGGCGCAGGAGGGTTACGGCCGAGTACATCGTCTTACCGGTGATCTCCCCGAGTTCACGAGCGGCGATCTTCACCATCCCATCAAGAAATTCGTCGATCTGCGCGCTCTCCAGCACGAGGTCCTGCAGCTCGCCGCGGATCGAATTTTCCTCAACTTCACCCGTCACGTTCAAACCCGCCTCTACTCAATGGTGATGCACCTGCACGATAGCAGGACGGCTCGGGGGGGTTGTGGGGCTGAATGGACACCCGTAGCCTGAATTCAATAAACAGTCTACTTACTATCGGAGGCCGGTTGTGAAGATCAGCGATGTCACCTGGAACGAACAGGCCCGGGAGAAAATTCTTGTCGATGCGGACAAAGCACTACAGGAAGCGGTGAAGGAGGCGGCGGCTGCGCACTCCGGCGGTGACCGGGATCAGGTGTACAAGTTCCTGTTCGAGAAGCTGCAGCCCCAGTTCGTTGACTTCGAGCCGGGGCCGGACCTCAGCGAATACGCGGACGCGATTGCCAACGGCGAGTTCAACGAGGAGTAGCTCATGGCTGCTGAGGTGCAGGTAGAGAATAATTCCGACGCCGGGAAATATGAGGTCACTCTCGACGGCAAACCGGCCGGTTTCGCGGCGTACCGCCTCCAGGACCAGCAGGTCATTTTCACCCACACCGAGGTGGATTCGGCCTTCGAGGGTCACGGACTCGGAAGCGCCCTCGCACGGTTTGCCCTGGACGATGTCCGGGAACGCGGGTTACACGCCGTGCCCCGCTGCCCGTTCATCGCTGCGTACATTGAGCGGCATCCCGAGTATCAGGACCTGGTGGCCAGCTGAGAAGCTAACGACGACGGCGCCACCACGGTGAACGCTTCGCTGCCTTCTGTTGGGCTGCTTCCCGATCAACCCCTCCCTTTTGCGCGGCCGTTTCGTTCTGCTCAACCTGCGTATGGCGTGCTGCTCGACGTTCACGCCAGCGTTCAATTTCCTGCTCAACGTCCCGCATCCTGGTCACCACGGGCGGTCCACCCAGGAGCTGTCTGCGGGCATCAACGACCTGCCGGTTGAAGTCCTCGAGTAGCTCGCGGACCTTGCTCTCCATGTACTGCTGATCCAGCTTTCCGTCGAGTTCAGCGTCCTCTGTGCGCAGGCGAAACGGCGCGGGTGCAAGGCCGGAAAGCTGCTCCCTCTCGATCAATCCTTTGACCCACCAGTCTGGGTCAAGGGTTGTGCCGAGGCCGGGAATCGGCTTGCCGGCGTACTTCAGATTGTCGAAATCACCGCGCGCGGTTGCCTGCCGGATCTCGAAATCCGCCTTGGCAGCGAAGTCCGTGATCGGCGCTTGCTCTTCTTCGTCGTCGTCGACCTGCTCGATGGCCTCCGCGCCGCTGCTTCCGGAGCGGCGCGCGGCCCGATATTCCGAAACGCGCTGCATGCGTCTGGTGCGTTCATTTCTGTCGTTCATCGTCACCCGCTTCCGCTGCTTCCCTTCAAGTATTCCGGCAGTGCGGAATGCGGGGCAAGCCGCCGGAGCCGCGGCTCCTGCCCTAGGTACGGACTGGGCTGGCGCGGCGCAGGGAACTTCATCCGGCTTCGGTCCCTCAGTCTCGGAGCTTCCTGAGACGGTAGGTCAGTTTGGCGCGTCTGTTGCGGTCGTGGCCCAGGGCTTGCGTCTTTTCGATGTGCGCCTGGCCGTAGCGGACAAGCAGCAGATCATCGGCGGCGCGGACGTGGCCGGGAGCGAACTTGTACTGCACTTTGCGGGAGATGGCATCCCAATCGGCGGAAGCGACCAGTTCGGAGGCTTGCGCTACCGTGGTGACGCCGTGAATTTCGAGCAGTTCGCGCAGCCACTCGTACTGTTCGACGCGGCTGCGCGGGTTGCTTGGCAGCGCCTGTTCGAGAATGCTTTCGAGGGCCTCACCCGTGAGGGCAACCGGAAGGAGCAGGACCGCTTCGCCGGGGTTGGCTTTTTCGGCGGCGACCACACTGCTGATGGTGCTGAACTGGTTATCGGCCAGTTCGATTAGACCGGACGCCAGGGTGAACGCCCGGTTGACCTCCGGCGGCACTGGGCCTGCGCTCTTGTAGCGGATGTCATGCTCAAACTCCGCCCAGGCGTGCTGCAGGATGGTCCGGAACTGCACCTCAAAGCGTTCGCCGATGTGATTGCGGCACCCGTTCGGTGCGGTTGCCTCACTGACTCTGAGCACGAGGTGCTGACCCGAGTAGCCGAACTCCCCCTTTTCCCGCTGTTCGGCAGTCTTGTCGACGTGGGCAATGACGTCGAAGGAGTTGCGAAGCGCAGTCATTGCCCTCTCCACGTCGAGCTGAAGGAAGGTGATGACCCGGATGCCGATGATGTCATCGATGCCGCGCAACCCGTCCGCGTACTTCAGGTTTCCATCCGGATTACAGCGCCTCAGTTTCTGCTCCAGGGACTGGTGATCCTTCACCCGGTATTCGATCGCGTGATAGTTGAGGCCGTCGTCGTCGAGGCGGGCGGCGATGGCATCCTGGATAGCGTTGGCGGCTGCGCGCTTCTCGTGCTGGGACGCAGCATATTCCTCGAGCCACTGTTCGATGAGCCGGTCATGGGTGAGATCCGGGTCCATACGCCTCCCTACGCTGCGCCGGGTGAACCCAAGCTACTCCCTTTACCGGCTCACCATCAGGTCAGGACGGGCGACCATGTTGCTTTCGCTGAATTTCGATCAGGAATTCCCGGCCGGTATCGGTCACCTTTTTGTCTCCGGATAGGACGTCTTCGGACTTCGCCAGAACGTTCAGGTACTCCAGTGTCCGAATGACGTCACGCACCAGAGCCCGCCCTTCCCTTTCGGTGATGGGACCGTCGTCGTAAGCGAAGCCGCGGGCTGTCAGGATTTCGGCCATTATTTTTCCGCGCAGGTCATAGGACGGGAGGGAGCCCTTCACCAGCCACCGCACGACGACGGCGTGCACCAGCTCCATCGCCGCCGCCGGCGGGTGCGCAAGACGGTCGGAGAGGTACTTCCACAGCGCGGCATCGTTGGTCACGAGCCGTCTGCCGTTGGGTGTGAGTACAAGTTTTCCCTTGTACTTGCGCACCAACTTCCACTCCTGCACCTGGTGGCGAAGATCCAGGATAGGGAGTGTCTGCGCCTCACGATTGAACTTGCCGTACCAGCGGTCGGTCCATCCCAGCTCCTGCATGGCTTCCTGCACAACGGACGGTTTCAGATACCCGTCCTTGGTGAGTTCAATGCCTTCGGCGCCAACCCGCTGCAGAAGCCACTGGACAGGATGGACGACGGCGGCAATCACCTCGGGTGACAACGCCGGGCGCCAGAAGAACCTTGCGAGCTCCGTGAGCTGCTGATTAATCGCCTTCACGTCGACGTGTGCCGCATCAAACGCGGTTGCGGCCTCCCCCGACACTGACTCCAACCAATCGACGGCATCGGCGGAGTCCTGCTGCTGACCCTTCAGCGCCTCGATCAGCTTGTAGTAGCCGTGGATGCCGCCGCAATCCTCTACCGGACCTCTCCTACTGGCGGCAATGCATTCGAGGTGGGCAGGCAGCACCGGATCGTTGCCGACGAGGGTGACGAGATGGTCCCACGCATCGCCGAAGTCGTACTCGTATGCCAGCACTGCGCCCGTCCAGCCGGCAACCGCCACGAGCTCTGTGTGGGATGCGTCTTCTGCCTCGAGCTCAGCAGCCGACTCAGCTGCAGTGAAGTCTCGTTGGCCCCGGAAGGTGTCACTCACAGAGAACTGGTAAAGGTGACGATCCTGCCAGCCGAAAGCTGTCTGAATGACTTGGTGCAGGTCGCTCAGGAGGATGTCCGCCGGGACGGACAGGGTTCGTTCGATTGGTGGCGACGATTCGTCGATCACAACGTGCAGTTGCAGGCCGGGCACACGATCGGTCATAGCCGTGATCATCTCATCCTCGCCGGGCGTCTTCCTGCTTTGGGCGGCGCGTGGCATTCCTCCTCACGAACGACGACGGCGGCAATCACCAATCCGTTCCGCGCCGAGCTGCGACAGTCGGACGAGCCAAACGGCGCAGTGCCGCTTATTCGCAGCCGACGCCGTCGCCGTTTCGGTCGAGGTGAGCAGCGTACCCCGGCTGCCACGCGTAGACGGGGGCAGCGCCGGCGGCTCGGGCTGCATCACAGTTCTTGTAGTACACGTTCGCCGGCGCAGGTGCGGGAGCCGGAGCGCAGGAAAGGCATATGGATCCAGGCGGTTGTGAAGCGGGACGGCATGAGGTCAAACGTACAGAAACACGCCGCCTGCCGTGCCGAACCTGTGGATATCTTTCCGATCAGCC
>NZ_JAROKN010000025.1:0-44929 GCF_029455255.1 Arthrobacter vasquezii
CATGGTGGTTCTCGGATTCGAACGTCCGGCCAGCCCGCCGCCGTCCTCCCGGATCCGCCACAGCGCGGCCGCCTGTGCAGGACTGGTGATGATGCGGGAGTGGCGGGCAGTGGCAACCAGGCTCACCGCAGCAGCCCGGTCTGCAACCTCGGCTGCGTCATCACCAGAAATCTCGACGAACAGCCACGCCGCTCCGCCGGGCAGTTCAGGCACGGCCTGCGGTCCCTTCCGCGAGCGCACAACCTCGACGATGCGGGAATCCAGCCCCTCGCACGCCGTGGGTTTGAATGGCAGGACCGAGGTCACGGCGTCACCGGCCTCGCCGATGTTCTCGAATCCGAGTACCACCATGGTTTTATGCGGTGCATCCGTCACCAGCCGAACGCCGGCTTCCAGCACGACGGCGAGCGTCCCCTCGCTACCCACCAGCATCCGCCGCAGGTCGAACCCACGCTCCGGCAGCAGGTGCTCGAGTGAGTACCCGGACACCTGCCGGCCAAACCTGCCCAGTTCAGTGCGGATTGTCCCGAGATTAGCGCTCACTAGAGAGCGCAGTGCGTCTGTTTCAGCAGACGACGGCGTCTCCCCCGGTCCCAGTCTCAGCCGCGCGCCGGAGCCGGTCATCACGTCGAGGTGCGTCACGTTGTCGGCCGTCCGGCCGTAGGCGAGGGCGCGCGATCCGCACGCGTTGTTGCCGATCATTCCGCCCACTGTGCACCGCGTGTGCGTTGACGGATCTGGTCCGAAGCGCAGCCCGCTGGCAAGGGCCACCTTTTGCAGCGTGGCATGGACAGCGCCGGGTTCGACGACGGCGGTCCGGCTTTCGGCGTCGAACTCCAGGACGCGGTTGAGGTGGCGGCTGAAATCGATCACCACTCCGCGGCCGATTGCGTTGCCCGCCAAGGAGGTCCCGGCGCCGCGCGATGTGAATGGGATGCCACGTTCCCGGCAGACCTCGAGCGTGGTGAGCACCTCGTCGAGGTGGCGCGGAAAGACGACGGCGGCAGGTTGGATCCGGTAGAGCGAGGCATCGCTTGAGTAGACGGCACGCGAGGTTGCGTCGGCCCGCGCGTCCCCAACGCCACGGGAATGCAGTTCGGAGACAAGGGACCGGGGAGCTGTGAGCGTCGTCGCCATGGGTAACATGTTACTCCTCATCCCGCTCTCTTTCCGCGGCTACGCTTGGCTCATGCCTCCTGCACAGACGCCGCGACCACCGTCGCTCACTGAACGCACCATCGAAGCGGTGCGGGACGGCATCCGGAACGGCACTTTTGTGCCCGGCGAGCTGTACTCGGTGTACCAGTTGGCAGACAAGCTGAGCGTGTCCCGCAGCCCCGTCCGTGAGGCGCTGCTCCGGCTGGCCGAGACCGGAATGGTGGCGATCGAGAAGAACCGCGGCTTCCGGGTTGTCCTCCCGGGCGCCCGCGAACTGGCGGAGATCATGGCGGTGCGCGTGGCCCTTGAGGTCCCTGCGGCTGCCCAGGCCGCCCGGCGCGCCGGAGCAAGAGACCGCGCCGCCCTCGAAAGGGAACGCGAAGCCATGCAGCAGGCAGTCCGGAATGGCGACGAAGGGGCCTTCCTCCTGCACGACCAGCGCCTCCACGCGCTCCTGCTCAACCTAGCGAGCAACAGCCACACCATCCGCATTATCGAGAACCTGCGGGACGCGACGCGGCTGATCGGCATGTCCACCATCCGCACCTCCCGCTCCCTCGAGGACGTTTACGCCGAGCACCTGCCAATCCTCACCGCGGTCGAAAGCGGCGACGCGGACGCCGCAGCCCTCGCAATGCGCCGCCACCTCGAATCGACGGGGAAGCTTTTGCTGCGGGGTGCGGCCACCGAAAACGACGACGTCGATCGCCTTTGGGAGGACTACGTCGGCTGAGGGCGGCAGCGCAGCGATGGCGCCGGCACGCAGTGCACGGGTAGAACTGAGGTATGGACAGCTCGCTGGTACTCGGCCCCATGCTTCGGTATGTCGACGAAACGACGGCAAGTGTGTGGGTGGAAACGCGTGACACTGCACGGGTTCGGGTCAGCACTGCCGGCCGTGAATGGGAAGCGGGTACTTTTTCTGTGCACGGGCACCACTATGCGCTGGTTGAGGTGGAGGGGCTTGAGCCGGGATCCAGCTCGCCGTACACAGTGGCCATTGACGGCCAGCAGGTCTGGCCGGAGGAAGGGTCGCCCTTCCCTACGCCGATCATTCGAACTCTTGACCCGGAGCGACCCTTCCGGCTCGCATACGGCTCCTGCCGAACCAGCGAAGTGAACGACCTCGCAGCGCACAAGACACACGGCGTCGATTCTCTGCTGGCCTTCGCTCTGAACCTCGTCGCCCGGGATGAGGCAGTGCGGCCGGACCTCATCGCGTTCCTCGGCGACCAGGTGTACGCGGACATCCCAAGCGACGAGATGCTGCAATTGATCCAAGACGATCGCGGCATTGACACCAAACTGGACGCTGAGCTGCGCAACTACGAGGAATACACGCAGATCTACCGGTTCGCATGGTCCGGCCCTGCAATCCGCTGGCTGCTGTCCACTCTTCCCAGCGCCATGATCTTCGATGATCACGACATCCGGGATGACTGGAACTCGTCCCTGCTGTGGAAGAGGAAGGTTGCAACAATCCCCTGGTGGCGGGACCGCATTGTCTCCGGTCTGGCGTCCTACTGGGTATACCAGCACCTCGGGAACCTTTCTCCGTCAGAACGCGCGGCCGATGAAATCTGGCAAGCTATCAAGTCTCACCAAGGACCCGGCGAGCTTGAACTCAGCTCCATCGTCGAGGCGGTCGTCGAAGAGGCGGACCGGAATCCGGAACGCTACCGCTGGAGCTTCTGCAGGGACTTCGGCGATACCCGGCTCATTGTCCTGGATTCACGGGCTGCCCGCGTCCTGCAACCCGGTCAGCGCTCCATGCTGGACCGGAAGGAATTGCAGTGGCTCGACGAGCGGATTCAGGGCGACCGGCGGCATCTGCTCGTCGCCACGTCACTTCCGTTCCTGCTTCCGCGGGGGCTTCATCACATCGAGGACTGGAACGCCGTGCTCGCTGACGGCCGCTGGGGTGAACGTCTCGCGGCCGTCGGTGAGTGGGTCCGCCAGGCGATCGATCTGGAGCATTGGGCAGCGTTTCCCGAGAGCTTTCGCGCCGTCGCAACCATGGCCACGGAGGTAGCCACAGGCCAGCGCGGCGCGGCTCCGGAAACAGTGACGTTCCTGTCCGGTGACGTTCACTTTTCCTACATCGAGGAGGTGGACCAACCCATGCAGTCCCGCGTCCTGCAGGCGGTCTGCTCTCCGATCCGGAATCCGCTGCGGCCGGCACTGCGCTGGGTCGCAGCGCTTATGTCCACACGGGTGGCAGGTCCGCTCGGCGGCGTGCTGGCGCGATTTGTTCCGCAGCCGCCGTTCCACTGGTCAACGTTGAAGAAACCCTGGTTCGACAACAACCTCGCAAGCCTGGAAGTGACGGAGGAGGGGTTGAAGCTGCGGTGGGACACCGGCGTCGTCAGCGGTGGAAACCATGCCGCCCCTCAACTGAAGGAAGTCACCTCGATCACCATCGCTCCGCGGGCAGCTGAGGCTACGAACGCTCACTCCCGTTAGCACCCTGGCCACCGGGTAGCGGTTAACACCTACCGGCTGCCGCAACCCCTATCCGGTGCCCACATCACTATCGCAACGTGACCGCACCTAGGATCCCGCCGGCTCAAGCAACTTAGACGCAAGGTCAGCGAGCTGGTCCTGAGTGACGCCGTCGAGCTCGCCTTGGCTCATCGCCTGTACGTTTGCGATCACTCCGTTACCGCGCGCTGTAACTGAGAGGTTGTGGAAGACCGGCTGCCCGCCCAGCTCCTGGGTCACCCGAAGCGCGAAGGATTCTTCGCCGATCAGGTCCAGCGGCACCTCCTCCGTGATGGAGGTAATGGTGTTGCCCTGGATGGTCGCGGTCACTTCAGCACACTTCTCGAGCGCCTCGCGGCTGACGTTGAACCCCTGCTGAACTGCGTCCTCCGTTGAGCCGTCCATCACGACGACCGCCAGGTAGCCGCCCGATGAGTCAGCAGCTCCGACACCGCTGACCGCTCCAGCTGCCAGGTCCGCAGAGGCCGCAGCATTGCCGGTCGCGTGGTCCGTGCACTCGGCCGGCTGAATGTCTGCGCCCTCCATCGCGGACTGCACGATTTCAAGTCCCGCAGCGGCCTGCTCTGCAGAGACGAGCTGAAACGGATCGCCAAGCTCATCGGTCAGAGCAGTCACCCTCGCCTCAAGTTCTGCCTTATTTGGAGCCTCAACATCTACGGGTGCCGCAGCTGTCACCGAGGAGGCAGGCGCCGTCGTCGCTGCATTGGTGGGTGCCGGCGTCGCACTGTCAGAGGTTTGAGCCGAAGCCGGGGCGCTCGCGCTCGCTCGGCCGGCCTCCGGCTCGTCATCGAAGCCGCCGCTGCAGCCGGTCAACAGCAGCGCTGCTGCGAGCGTGCAGGAAGTTACCAGTGATGCCTTCATGAAGTCCCCCAAAAATCGGCCACGGCCGTTTCATCGACGGTCGAGCTGGTTCCCGATAGCAATTCGGCCATCGGATAGCGGTTGAATGCTATCGCATGGCGCAAGCGCTATCGCTGAGCGTGCCGCTGAGAAAACCGCGCAGGTAGTGGTCCAGGAATCTGCGGCCCTTGACGCTCCCGCCCGGCAGGAGTTTCGTTGACGCATGGAGTGGTTGAGCGGCGTGCTCGACGCCGAGGGGTACGAAGTGGGGCGGCAGATCCTCCAGCGCGGGGTGGCCGCCATCTACCTCCTCGCGTTCATCTCCGCCATCAACCAGTTCCCAGCTTTGCTCGGGGAAAACGGGCTGCTGCCTGCTCCCCGCTTCATTGAGCGGGCGGGGAAACGCGCCGGCCCCACGCTGTTCCGATGGCGTTACTCGGACCGGATGTTGCTTACGGTCTGCTGGGTCGGCGCTGGAATTGCGGCGCTGATCGTGATCGGAATTCCCCAAACCGGCCCGCCGTGGCTCCCCCTGCTCGCGTTTCTGGTCCTCTGGGGTTTGTACCTGTCGATCGTCAACATCGGTCAGGTGTTCTACGGCTTCGGTTGGGAGAGCTTGCTCCTCGAGGCCGGATTCCTCGTTGCCTTTCTCGGTTCCAACGAGGTAGCTCCGCCGCTGCTGGTCCTGCTGGCGATTCGCTGGCTCGTGTTTCGGCTCGAGTTCGGTGCGGGCATGATCAAGATGCGCGGCGACCGGTCCTGGCGAGACCTCACCGCTCTCTACTATCACCACGAGACCCAACCGATGCCGAATCCTGCCAGCCGCTTCTTCCACCTCCTTCCCAAGCCGCTGCACCGCATGGAAGTCGCCGGCAACCATTTCACCCAACTGGTAGTGCCGTTCTTCCTCTTCGCGCCGCAGCCGGTCGCGGGGGTCGCGGCCGTCATCATCATCGTGACTCAGGGCTGGCTGGTGATCTCCGGCAACTTCGCCTGGCTCAACTGGATCACCATCGTCCTCACCTTCGGCGCGGTGCCGGACTCCTTCTACGAAGCTGTGGGCTTCACCATCGCACCGACGTACGAAACGACGCCGATCTGGTTCGCCGCGGTCGTCGTTCTCATGGCCATCTTCATCGCCTACCTGAGTTGGCAGCCGCTGCGGAACCTCTTCGCGAAGCGGCAGCTGATGAACGCCAGTTTCAACCGCTTCCACCTCGTGAACGCGTACGGTGCGTTCGGCAGCGTCACCAAGGTGCGTTACGAGGTGATCATCGAAGGAACGAAGGACAATGTAGAGCACGACGGCGCTGCCTCCTCCCACTGGGAGGAGTATGGGTTTCGGGGCAAACCGGGCGATCCCGGCCGCATGCCGCGCCAGTACGCGCCGTACCACCTGCGCCTCGACTGGCTCATGTGGTTCCTGGCTCTCGGATCCGACGGCGGCTGGTTCACACCGCTGCTGGTGAAGCTCCTGCAAGCGGACCCGAAAATCCTCAAGCTTCTGAGACACGATCCGTTCGGCGGCGAGCCGCCCCGCTACGTGAGAGCGCGCATCTTCCGCTACCGATTCACCACGCGGGAGGAAAAGCGCACGACTGGGCTGTGGTGGATGCGCGAGGAAGCCGGAACACTCGTGGATCCGGTGTCGCTGAAGGGAGGCCAACCGCGCTGAGCGAGCACACGCCAACCCGCTGACCGGCACAGGATCCTCCTTTCGGTTGATGCCCGGACGCAGGCTCAGGACTAATCTGAAGTGCGGTTCTTTTGGTTCGACGCGCTGATCCCACCTCAACACAACGGGCCTCCCGCCACATCAGCCCACTATTCGAGGAACCGGCTTCATGCTGATCACCCTGGTCCGCTCATACCTGCGGCCCTACGCACCACTGGTTACGGCTGTCGTTGTGCTGCAGTTGGCCTCGACCATCGCCGCCCTCTTCCTGCCCAGCCTGAACGCGCAGATCATCGATGAAGGTGTAGCCGAGGGCGACACCGAGTACATCTGGAACATCGGCATGGTGATGCTCTGGGTCAGCCTCATCCAGGTGGCCGCAGCAATCGCGGCAGTCTTTTTCGGCTCCAAAGCAGCCATGGCCCTGGGCCGCGACCTCCGCAAGAGCGTGTTTCACCGAGTGTCCGGATACTCGGCGCAGGAAGTCAGCCACTTCGGGGCCCCCAGCCTCATCACGCGCGGAACCAATGACGTGCAGCAGGTGCAGATGCTCGTCCTGATGGGCCTGAACTTCATGGTTGCGGCGCCGATCATGTGCATCGGCGGCATCTTCATGGCGCTGCGTGAAGAACCGGCGCTCTCGTGGCTGGTGTGGGTGTCCGTGCCGGCGCTGTTCGTCGTCGTCGGTTTCCTGGTCTGGCGTCTGATGCCGCTGTTCCGCACCATGCAGGTCAAGATCGACAACATCAACGGTGTGCTGCGTGAGCAGATCACCGGCATCCGTGTGGTCCGCGCGTTTGTCCGTGAGCCGTACGAGGCGCAGCGGTTCGGCCGGGCAAACCGGGAACTCACGGACGTCTCGCTCGCCGTCGGCTCCCTTTTTGTCCTCATGTTCCCGGCCATCGGAATGATCCTCCACCTCGCCACTGCGGCGGTGCTGTGGTTCGGCGGCATCAGGGTCGCCGCCGGAGAAATGGAAGTGGGCGCGCTCACAGCGTTCCTGCAGTACCTGCTCCAGATCCTCGTGGCAGTCATGATGGGCACGTTCATGGCCATGATGATCCCCCGGGCGTCCGTCTGTGCCGAACGCATCGGCGAAGTCCTGGACATCGAACCTTCCATCCACGAAACGGACCGCCCGCTGCAACCCGCTTCCAAGGCCGGCGTGGTCGAATTCCGCGGCGTCACCTTCGCGTACCCGGGTGCTGAGGAGCCCGTCCTCAAGAACATCAGCTTCACTGCCCGGCCTGGGCAGACCACTGCCATTGTGGGGAGCACCGGCGCCGGAAAGAGCACGCTGATTTCCATGCTCCCCCGCCTTTTCGACGTCGGCAGCGGCCAGGTTCTGCTGGACGGCGTGCCGGTCACCGACATGGCCCGCCCGGACATCACGGACCGGGTGGCGCTGGTGCCCCAACGTCCTTATCTCTTTTCGGGCACCATTGCGCACAACCTGCGGTTTGGGAACCCCAACGCGCACGACGACGACCTCTGGGACGCGCTCACAGTCGCCCAGGCAGCCGATTTCGTCCGCGCGAAAGACCGCGGCCTGGAGGCTCCGGTCTCGCAGGGTGGCACCAACGTCTCGGGCGGGCAGCGTCAGCGGCTCTGCATCGCGCGGGCGCTGGTAGCCGAACCGAAGGTGTATCTTTTCGACGACTCGTTCTCCGCGCTCGACGTCACCACCGATTCCCGCCTGAGGGCCGCGCTGAAATCGAAAACCAGGGACGCCACGGTAATAATCGTGGCCCAACGCGTCACCACCATCACGGACGCCGACCAGATCCTCGTGATGGAGAACGGCGAGATCGTCGCCCGCGGTACGCATGAGGAGCTGCTGGAGACCTCGCCTACTTACCAGGAGATCGTTGAATCGCAGACGACGGCCGAGGAGGTGGCATGAGCACGGACAAAGATTACCGTCCCGATGAAGACCGGACCATCGACCCGGTTGTTGCCCCCACACCCGGCGCCGCGGCGGACGCCGAAGCACAGGTGCTCGACGAGGAGTTCCGGCCGTCCGAAGCTGACGGTGACATGTTCGGCGGCACCCCGGCAAAGAAGGCCAAGCATTTCTGGCCGTCCGCCAAGCGGCTCTTCAGCCTGCTGGCACCGGAAAGAACCGCCATCGTGGTGGTGCTCGCGATGGTGGTCATCGCCGTCGTACTCAATGTCATTGCACCGCGGGTGCTCGGCAGCGCCATGGATGTCATCTTCAGCGGCGTTATCAGCAGCAACCTTCCCGACGGCGCCAATCAGCAACAGGTTATTGAAGGGCTGCGGGCAGAAGGCCAGGATCAGTTCGCTGACATGCTCTCCGGTATGGAGCTGACCCCCGGCGCGGGCATCGACTTCACCCTGCTCGGCCGGCTCATTCTGCTTGTGCTCGGCATGTACCTGGTGTCTTCGGTCTTCATGTGGCTGCAGGGATACCTGCTGAACAAGGTCGTCATGCGGGTGGTCTACAACCTGCGCCGGGATGTGGAGGCCAAGCTGAACCGGCTCCCGCTGAACTACTTCGACACCCGGCAGCGCGGGGACCTGCTTTCCCGCGTAACCAACGACGTCGACAACGTCCAGCAGGCGCTGCAGCAGGCTTTCGCTCAGCTCATCATGTCGGCGCTGAGCCTGATCGGCATCACTGTGATGATGTTTGTGGTCTCGTGGCAGCTCGCGCTCATAGCGCTGGTTGCGCTGCCGTTATCGGCGCTGGGAGCGGGGCTGATCGGCGTCCGCAGCCAGAAGCTTTTCGCGGAGCAATGGAAGAACACAGGCCAGTTGAACGGGCACATCGAGGAGTCCTTCAGCGGTCATGACCTGGTTCGGGTTTTTGGCCGGGAGAAGGAATCGCTCGAGCAGTTCGACCAGAAGAACGAGGATCTTTACAAGGCGTCCTTCGGTGCGCAATTTGTTTCCGGGATGATCATGCCCGTCATGCAGTTCATCTCCTACCTGTCCTACGTGGGAATCGCAGTGGTAGGTGGACTGCGCGTCGCCTCCGGTTCGATGACCCTCGGCGAGGCGACGGCGTTCATCCAGTACTCGCGGGAGTTCAACCAGCCGCTGAGCCAGATGGCGGGCATGGCGAACATGCTGCAATCAGGAGTTGCTTCGGCTGAACGGGTGTTCGAGCTGCTCGACGCCGAGGAGCAGGACCCTGATACGGCCATAGCCTCGTTGCCGGCCCGGACAACGGGCCACGTTGAATTCGAGCAGGTGAGCTTCAGCTACACGCCGGATCGTCCGCTGATCGAAGACCTCTCCTTTGCGGCCAAACCGGGTGAGACAGTGGCGATCGTGGGTCCGACCGGCGCCGGCAAGACCACTCTGGTGAATCTCGTGATGCGCTTCTACGAACTCAATTCCGGGCGCATCACCCTGGACGGCGTGGACATCACCCGGATCAGCCGCGCGGAGCTGCGCTCCCGGGTGGGCATGGTGCTGCAGGATGCCTGGCTCTTTGGCGGGTCGATCTACGAGAACATCCGCTACGGCCATTTGGATGCCACCCACGAACAGGTGATGCACGCGGCAAAAGCCACCTTCGTGGACCGCTTCGTGCGCGCGCTGCCGGACGGCTATGACACCGTCATTGACGAGGAAGGCAACAACGTCAGTGCGGGTGAGAAACAGCTGATCACCATCGCGCGGGCATTCCTCGCCAGTCCGTCGCTGCTGATCCTTGATGAAGCCACCAGCTCGGTTGATACCCGGACGGAGCTACTGGTACAGCATGCCATGGCTGCGCTGCGGACAGACCGTACGAGCTTCGTCATCGCCCACCGCCTGTCCACCATCCGCGATGCGGACATAATCCTCGTGATGGAGGACGGCCGGATCGTGGAGCAGGGCAGCCATTCGGACCTACTTGAAGCACAGGGAGCGTACTACCGGCTCTACATGTCGCAATTCGCAGCGGCGGCTGATCCGGTTTGACGGGGTTTTCCATCTCCCTTGCGGCTGTTTGAATGGAATACGACCATTCAAGGGGGAACGTCATGACCTACACCAAACTTCTACTCACCGGCGGCACATCGCTGCTTGCCGGCTTTTTCCTATTCCTGGCCCCGCTTAGCACCATCCTTGAGGGCACAGCGGGCGGACTGGACTGGTTCCTTGCAGCTGTCGGCGCCTTTCTGCTGCTGGAGGGAATCGCAATGTTCTTCCTCGGTATGAAAGCACGCAAACGAGACCTCAGCCGCGCCCGCACCTACGGGGAAGAATCGAGTGACAAGCCGTTCAACGACGACCGCCCGCAGAACCCGCACCAATTTCCGGGAGCCGGCGTCCAGGGGCAGGTCGGAACGGGTGGAATGCCCTGAGGGCAGTCGATGAATTCCGGAAACGCCAAGTTGCCATCCTCCTGAGATAGTTCAGGTGCAGTCGACTGCAATGGCGAGCGCGGCGCAGATGTCGCGCATGCGTGAATCGGCTAAGCGCCCCATCCGCTCAACCAGCACCGCCACCGAGACGCTTTCGACTGAGTCAAGGTTGGCAGCGCAACGCCGGGGCACCGGATCTTCACCGGGCTCAAGAACAACTTCACTTGGGAGCGCCCGGATTGTGGTCGTGCAGGGCGCAACGAGAGCTCGCCCGAGACGTGGGATAGCAGTATCTCGCGATAGCACCACGACTGGACGCCGGCCAATCTTCGGCAATTCGCACCACCACACCTCTGCCCGCGCTGGCGAAGGGTTCATGAGCGGGCGGCCGACTGGCGGAAGGAAGCCAGATCGCCCCATTCGTCCGGCTCACTCAGTGGATGGTCGTCGTAAGCACGATATTTCCCATCGATCTCAGCTGACCGATGACGCACCAGCAAGGCGTGAAGAGCGGCATCAATCAGCACGGAATCAGTTACACCAGGAACTGCCTGCCGCGCATCGCTCAGCAGATCGAAGTCGACCGTGGTGCTCAACCGTGTTCGAGCCATGCCACAATGATGCCACAACTGGATGGCTTCAGCGGGAACGCGCGAATCATTAGCCATCACTGTGCGGGTTGGTCATCGCAACCACCAGGAACACCACGCCGCTGATCACCGCCTGAACAACAAGCACCGGCAGCGCAACCACGCCGAGGTACAGCGTGAGGACCACCGGCATCAGGCTCAGAACCGTCACGTCCACACCGCGCAGCAAGGCTGCCAGTTGCGCGCGAGGGACGGGGCCGAACGGCGTCTCGACCGGTGGCGCTGACCAGTCCGTCGCAGGGCGGCTGGCACCACGAACGGTACCCGCACCCATCCCGATTCCGGCGAGTGCCGACACCACGATCAACATCGGTCCAGCCGCTCCGAGGACCACCAGCACCCCGCCGAGCAGTGCCATCCACAGCACCATGGTGGCGGCTGGCATGACAGCCCGGCTGGCCCGAACCAGTGCCGGGTTCACCGGCACCAGCCCATCGAGCTCCGGCACCAGTGCCGCTCTCCGCGCTACCGTCCCAAGACCCGACGCGGCTGCGCATCCAGCGAGAACGACAGCGCCCAGCTGCACAAAGACCGGCATTCCGCCGTCCACAAGCATCACCGCAACACACGCAACCAGCCAGAGCACCGCCGTCGTCGGCGTAGGGTGCAGGCGCAGGAAGGCAACGACGTCGGCGCGCAGCAGTGCTGCGAGCGGCGCCCGCGTGGGCCGGGCAAAAAACCGGGCACCGCGGCGGTACGCGGTACGTGACTCAGCTCGGACGGCACGGAACAACTCATTCGAATCCATGAAATACAGCGATGATCCTATGTGCCCAGACACGGCTCCGGCACGGGTGAGCTCGCCGCCGGGGACAAACCCCGCGCGCGATGAAACGAGCACCAACAGTGCGCTGGCAATCACCAGTCCTACACCGAACGACCACGCTGACGGCAGCAGCACCGTGGCCAGCGCACCGGCAACCACAAGGCCTCCCGCCGCCACCTTCAACCCAACGGATTGGGGCCTCCCCTGGAGTAATGCGGCAATGCCTACCACGGCCACCACGAGAGCTCCGAACGTTGCGGCAGCATAGGCATGGCTCAGAGCAGTCCGATCCAGAGCACCCAGGACGCTGACCGGGGCGTAGGCCAGAGCCGCACCAACACCGGCAAGCACGGTCCTCCGCAGGAACGGATCCCACACCATCGGCCGCCGGTCCACGGGCAGCGAAAGCCACCACGTGCTCTCCGGACCGCCCACCGCGAGCGGTCCCAGCCTCCGGCCAAGAACGACGACGCCGGCAAGCGCCGCGAAGGTCAGCAGAACCTCCAGCGCCTGGCTGGGGAGGACGAGTACCGGGTCGGCGATGAGTCCATGGTCCGTGGTTGAGCGTTGAGCGAATTCACCACGCAGCGCGAGCACGAAGGACACCGCAAGGGCAACCGCACACCCGAGAGCAAGAACGCTGACATAAACGTCGACGAACAGGTCAGGCAGGGAGGTCCGGGACCGGTTGTAGCGGCGAGCGGACCGCCGAGTGAACCTGACGATTTCCCCGGCCCGACCGGCCGTGCCGGTCTCCGTCACCGTGCTCATCAGGCGCCCGCGATGATGGCCGCTGCCACCTCCGACGTTGCGAGGGTCACCTCGTCATCGATGACCAGGCAGGAGGTTGCCGTGTCCAGCAGGAGCTGCGGATCATGCGTGACGAGCACTACCGTTGCCCCGCCGTCCGCCAATGACCGGATGCGCCGGCCAAGCGCTTCGCGCATCACCGGGTCCAGCCGCTGTTCCGGCTCGTCGAGGATGAGCAGCGAGGCCGGCCGCATCAAACCGGCAGCGAGCAGGGTGCGGCGGCGCTGGCCCGATGAGAGCGATTCAGGCACGACGTCCGCCCGCTCCTGCAGGCCGAAGAAGCTCAACTCCTCCTCCACCTGCTCCTCAGGATCGGGGAGGGAATGCCCGCGTGCAACCAGCAGCAGGTGTTCGCGGACGGTAAGGGACGGGAAGAACAGGTCCTCGTCGAAGACGGCGGACACCTCCCGGCGGAAGGCAACGGCGTCGGGATTTGCCAGCAATCCGTGGACTTTCACTTCCCCCGAAATCGGGAGCTGCCGGCCGGCAAGCGTGCGTGCCGCCGTCGACTTCCCCGCCCCATTGAATCCGACGACGCCGAGTATCTCCCCGGCGCCGACTGCCACCGACATCTCACCGCAGACCGGCGCACCGGCGTAGCCGACAACGAGGCGCTCGGCCTCCAGGACAGTCCCCCGTGAACTCACCCTCCAACCCTAGCGGGGAGGCAGGCGGTGGCCGCGTAACGTTTCAACTCCCCCGCCGCGCGGCTCATAATCGGTTTACAGTTGATCGGGTGACTGAACTGCCTGCGCGCCAGGCCCAAACTCCCCGCTATGTACCCGGGATCAAGTACATCCTGATGCTGGGCGCCTTGGCCGCGCTGCCCGCGGTCACCACCGACATGTATCTACCCTCGCTTCCCGCGGTAGCGGAGGACCTACAGGCGAGCCAGGCGGCCGTGCAGTTCACGCTGTCCGGCATGCTGCTGGGCGGCGGTGTCGGGCAACTGGTGATCGGCCCATTGTCCGACCGCTTCGGTCGGCGGCTCCCACTCCTTGTCGGGATCACGCTGCACGTGGTCATCTCGCTGCTCTGCTCGATCGCTCCGGACATCGGCACGCTGATTGTGCTGCGGGTGCTGCAGGGCTTCTTCAACGCTGCCGCCGCCGTCGTCGCCATCGCGGTCATTCGTGACCGGTTTGTCGGGTCTGATGCGGCACGGCTCCTCTCCCGCCTCATGCTCGTGATCGGCGTTGCACCGCTCTTCGCTCCCACCATCGGGCAAGCCATCGCCGGCGTCTGGGAATGGCGCGCGGTGTTTTACGCGCTTGCGCTCATCGGCGCAGCCCTCGTGGTGATCGTCTGGCGGTTCATGCCCGAAACGCTTCCGGTTGAACGGCGCCGGCCCGCACGGCCCGCCCGGGTGGCCGGTGGCTACTGGCAGCTGCTGAGGAACGTCCGCTTCATGTCCCTCGCTGTGATTCCCGGACTGGGGCTGGGTGTGATCATGAGCTACGTGGTCGGTTCCCCCTTTGTATTTCAGGACCAATACGGCCTCAGCCAGGGCCAGTTTGCACTGGTGTTCGCGCTTAACGGCGTTGCCCTGGTGCTGTCCGCCCAGCTGAACGCGTCGCTGGTCCGCAAGGTTGCGCCGGCCAGGCTGCTGCGCACCGCGTCCGTTGCGCAACTCGTCTTCGCACTGATCCTTGTCGCCGTGGCGGCGACCGGCTTCGGCGGTGTCATCGGGCTGTGCGCAGCGCTGTGGCTGGTCCTTGGCACCCAGGGCATGATTCCGGCCAACGCATCGGTCCTTGCGCTCAACTCCTACGGGCACATGGCCGGAACGGCGGCCGCAGTCATCGGCGCGCTGCAGTCCGGGGTCGCAGGAATCGTGAGCCCGCTTGTGGGGCTGCTCGGCGGCGACGCCAGATCCATGGCGATTGTCATGCTCGGCACAGTGGCGCTCACCGTCGTCGTACTGCTCCTGGGAACCCCGGTTTTCCGCAAAGGCGGCTGGCGCGCGTTCGACGTGCCTGAGGATCAGATCTCCGGGCAGCGCTAGTCGCTGGGGCTGGTGTCCGTCGTCAGTTTCCGGTCGTCGTCCCCTTCGGTATCCTCATCCTCGGCAGGACCGGGTGCTTCATTGACGCCCTCAGCAGTGCCCTCCGCCTCACGCTCGGCTTCATCCTCGGCCGTATCTGCTGCCCGATCCTCCGCCCGCTCATCATCGGTACGCTCGGGATCCCGCGAGATGGGGCTATGCGCGTTTTGAAGACCGTCCTGAACGGGGTTCTGGTGGTCGTCCACTTCGCTGTCCATGATTTCCTCCTGCGATTTCCGCCGCCGTGGTGCATCAACGTTACCGCTCGTCGCGGGCCGGTGGGGATGAGTGGGACGAACCGGCCATCCGGCGCGCAGGCACTTGTAGGCTGAGCCCATGACAGCTCCCCAGATCTATGTCAGCTTCCCCGGTACTGCGCGTGAAGCCCTGAGCTTCTACGCCGGCGTCTTCGGCGGAGAGCTCGCCCTGTATACGCATGAGGAGTTCAGCAGGAGCGAGGGCACTCCTGATGCCATTGCCCACGGAGAGCTCAACGGCGTAGTTGCTTTGGCCGGTTCGGATGCTGGAGCCGGGGACAAGAGCGTCCGGTTCGAGGGCATGATGCTCTCTTTGCTGGGAACCGCTGAACCGGCTGTTCTCCATACCTGGTTCAACAAACTGGCCGACGGCGGCACCGTGGTCGATCCCCTCGCACCAAAACCGTGGGGCGCCTCCGACGGACAGGTCATTGACCGTCACGGGCTCCACTGGCTCATCGGCTACGAACCCGAAGTGTGAGCTGACAGACTCGACTCCATGCGCGAACTCGTGATCCTCGGCACCGCCTCCCAGGTTCCCACCCGGACCCGCAACCACAACGGGTACCTCCTGCGCTGGGACGGCGAGGGGCTGCTCTTCGATCCGGGCGAGGGCACCCAGCGCCAGATGACCTATGCCGGAGTCAGCGCGTCCAGCGTCACCCGCATCTGCCTGACCCACCTGCACGGCGACCACTGCTTCGGCCTGCCGGGCGTACTCTCGCGCATGGTGCTCGACGGCGTCACCCACCCGGTGCATCTGCACTACCCCGCGTCCGGCGAGGAAGCAGTCCGCGCCCTCGTCTCCCTCGCGACGCCGGGTCTCGACCTCCGGCTCAGCCCACACGGATCCGCCGGTGCCGTCGCCGACGGGCTTGAGGTGCAACCCTTGCGGCACCGAATTGAGGCCTACGGCTACCGGCTCAGCGAACCGGCGTCGCGGAGCCTGGTGCCGGAACGCCTGATCGCGGCAGGAATCACGGGTCCGGACGTCGGCCGCCTGCAGCGTGAGGGGCGGATCCGCGACACTTCGCTTGAGGACGTCAGCGTGCCTAGGCCGGGGCAAACCTTCGCTTTTGTCATGGACACCGCTGAGTGTGAGGGAGCCGAGGCACTCGCCGAGAACGCGGACCTTCTGGTTGCAGAGTCCACTTTCAGCGACGACGACGCCGGCCTCGCCGCCGAGTACCTGCACCTCACCGCGGGGCAGGCAGGCGCGCTGGCTGGGAACGCACACGCACGCACGCTGGTGCTCACGCACTTCTCGTCCCGCTACCCGGATGTCGGAGTGCTGAAAGATCAGGCAAGTGCCGCCGTCGTCGGTGCAAATGCCAACAGCACGTTGGTTATCGCGGCCAACGACCTCGACCGCATCCCGCTCCCCAAGCGCCGCCGGCTGACGTGACGCTTTCTCTGATCAGCGCTTGGAGAGAACCTTTCCCAGCTCCGGATGGTGCAGTTCGGCGACGTCGGGGTGGGCACGCACCCGCCCCTTGAGCACGTTCATGCCGTAGGAGGACAGCATGGGGTTGTCTGGATCATCGGAGATCCCGCGGGCTGCAGCCTGCAACTCGGGCGGAAGCGAAACGGGCTGGACCACCGCGTCAAGGCGCGGCGACCAGAAGAACGGGACGGAGTAGCGGTCCACTCCGGGCGGCGGCGCCTGCACCTGGTGAATTGTCGCTGCGAGGTAGCCTCCGGTGGCCACTTCCAGCATCTCGCCGAGATTCACCACCAGCGCCCCCGGAATGGGCTCGACCGGAATCGGGGTGTCCGTACCGGGCGGAAGCACCTCAAGTCCGCCCACCTCGTCCTGCAGGAGCAGCGTCACAAAGCCGTAGTCGGCATGGAGCCCGACGCCCTGGCTGCCGGCACCCTCCAGCCCGCCGACATAGTGCACGAGCTTGGCCATCCAGGCCGGAGTGGACTCGAAGAGGTCCGCAAAGTGCTCCTCCGGCTGGCCCAAGGCAACGGCGATCGCCGACAACAGCTCCGCACCGACCTCGGACATCAGGTCAGCCCAGCCCATCGCCTGGCTCTCGAGCTCCGGCAGGCTCTCTCCCGGCCACTGGTTGGGCCCCTGAAGCAGCCAGTACGGCTGGTCCTCCGGGTAGTCGGGAACCGGCTCGCGCTCGGGGGAAAAGTCGATCTGCTCGCGGGAGTCCGCGCGCCCGCGCGTCACCTCGGTTCCGAGCCGGGCATAGCCCCGGAAGTGCGGGGAGTTGCGGTTATCGAGTGCGAGCCGCTCCTCCACCGGTAGATCAAAGAACTGCTTCATCCCGCTGAACAGGTCATCCACCTGGGATGGAGCGGCGCCGTAGTTGATGATCTGGAAGAACCCCACGGCATGGGCGGCTTCGCGCAGCTGCTCGATGAAGTCCTGGTCGAAAGAGCCGTCGGGGCGGCGGGCTGTGCTGAGATCGAGCACGGGGATCGATCGCTGGGTATGCGTCATTGATGGAGCCTAACGCGAATACCCCTACCTGATACTTCTCTTTATGACGCAATGTTTCATTCAGGCGGGAAGGGATTGCCGGACCACTTCTGCGGCCCGGCGCAGCATAGGTTCCTGGTCCTGTGCCCAACGGCCGACGACGGCCAACGCCTTCATGCGCTCCTGTCCCGTGAGGCGTGCAACCAGTGGCCGGACGACGTCGGCCGCCAGCGGAGCGGCCAGAGATTCCGTCCGCGACTCCCGCAGAAAACCTTCAATCCTCGTCAGGTCAGTGTTCCGGAGCATGAGAACGCTCGACTGCAGAAGGACCACTGCAGCGAGCCGCCGCTCGAACACCGGCGAGTTGCCCCAGAGCTCGGAGCTGAGAAAGGCCACCTCATCGTGTGTCAGATCCCGGAACTTGCGGCGGGCATCACGAACGGCGCCCCGGATAGCGCCGACCGAAGCGCCGTAGTAAAAGAAGCCGTCTTCCAGCGAGTTCAGCGCTTCTGCCCGCTCCCACGAGGCTTCCCGCTGGAGCGCGGCATCAATGAAATCCGCTGCCTCGCTCAATGCTTAGGGGCGCGGGCCCTGGCGTTCGTCCCCCGGTCCGCCCAAATGCTTCTGGGCCTGACCGCGGGCGTTCTGGATCTTGTCCTGGTGCTTCCCCTTGGTGGCTTTGTCTGCGGCCTCGGCTACCCGATCCACAACCTTGCTGCCCATCTGCCTCGCCTGAGGGCTGTTGAGGGCTTCCCTGACCTTGGGATTACGCGCAAGTCCCATTGCGATTTTGCCGAGCGATCCAAATCCAGCCATGACCGTTTCCTTCTTTCGAGTGCGTGGGCGTCCTGCGATGACAACGTAGTTCCACAGGGAATTGTCCCCCGCGAACGGCCCGGGCGGAAAGCGGAAACTGCAACCAGACCCCTACTGCTCCAGCTTCATGGCCTTGCGTAGTGACAGCGCGCCGCCGCCCTGCATGACTGCCCGGCGGTAAATCTTCTCCCCGAGGTGCAGCAGAGCTGCCGCGGCCGCGAGCGCGATCCCCAGGGACAGGATCGGCTCCCACAGCGCGACCTCGGAGTTCAGCATGCGGATCGGCATGGCCACCGATGACACCACCGGCACGTAGGACGCCACCACCAACAGTTGCCCCGAAGCGAACAACCCCGCGCCCAGCGCGGCGAAGATCAGCGCCATCACCGGCGTCGAGCTGCTGGTCAGGTCCTCCGGCCGGCTGGCCAGCGAACCGAGTACCGCCCACATCGAGGCGAGGATCAGGAAACCGAAGAGGAAGAACACCATGAACCATCCCGACGCCGGAATGATGCTCCCCACGAGGTCCGCCGTATCAGTCAGGTTCAGGGCCAACAGTGCCGCCCCGCCGTACAGCGCGAGCTGCACCATGGCCAGGATGGTATTTCCCAGGACCTTGCCGTACAACAGCTGCCGCACGGGTATCGCAGTCGCGAGGATCTCGACGACCCGGTTCTGCTTCTCCTCCACAACCGAATTGGCGATGGCCATTCCGAAGATGATGGACGCCATGTAGAAGAGGAAGCTGAAGGCAAAACCGGCCACGTCTGCCACGGCCTGATCCTCCGCGTTCCCGTCGAGCAACGATTCCTCCAGCTCGGAACCTGCCAGTAACTCCTCTGCTGACGTTCCGGCCGCAGCTGCATTCGCTTCCAGCATGTAGGCCTCCAGCGACGCGCTGATCCCGGCACTCAGACTCCTGGGAATCTCGTTCCTGCCCGTCAGCGTCCACGCACCGTCATCGTCCCGAATGAGCGCAGCGTCGGCTTCCTCTGACCGGACTTCATCGAGTGCTGCTTCCTCCGACTCAACGACGATCGCCGTGAACGTCGTGTTGCCGTCGTCGGCCCGGCCGTCCTCGTCCGCGAGCGCGGTCACCGACTGTTCAGCCTCCGAGGTCACAGCCACCGTAAAGTCCTCACCGCGGCTGGACATGTAGGCGTTGAACACGACGCCGGCAACAATCAGTACCAGCGTCACGATGGTGGAGATCGCGAATCCGCGGTCCTTTGCCTTCACCATCACCTCACGCAGGGTGACAATCAGCCAGGCCGGCTGGGCGTTGCGATCCGACGAGGACGACGACGGCGCCCCCGGCTGCACGCGCCGCTCAGTTGTTTCGGTGCTCACTGGGATACCCCCCGGTAGATTTCGCTCAGGCTCGGCCTGATCCTGCTGAATTCATGCACGCTTCCGCGTGCCATGGCGGCGACAAGCAGCCGCTGCGCGTCGTCGTCGTTCTCCAGCTCGACGACGGCATCCCGGCCCGCGACGTCGATGACCGTCACTCCGGCTTCCTCCCGGACCCACCCGGCGTCGGGCGAGACCGTCAGCCTGTGCCGGCGGGGAGCCGTGGCGCGCAGGTCATCCCCGGTGCCGGCAGCGACCAGCCGCCCCTTTTGCAACACCACAAGGTTGTCGCAGAGGCGGTCCACCAGGTCGAGCTGGTGACTCGAGAAAAGGACCGGGACACCCTGCGCGGTGTGCTCGCGAAGCAGGTCCACCATGGAGTCCACGGCAACGGGATCGAGCCCGGAGAACGGTTCATCGAGGATGAGGACCGATGGCCTGTGCAGGAGCGACGCCGCGATCTGGACGCGCTGTTGATTGCCGAGTGAGAGGGACTCCAGCTTGTCCTTCCCGCGGTCGCCGAGCTGGAACCGCTCGAGCAGGTCCTGCGCGCGGGACCGTGCATCCGCCTGGCTCATCCGGTGCAGCTGGCCCAGGTAGACGAGCTGGTCGAGGATGGGCTGTTTCGGGTAGAGGCCGCGCTCTTCCGGCATGTATCCGAAAGTGGCGCGGTCAGCCGCCGTGACCGGGCGATCGTCCATCAGGACTGCTCCGGCATGCGCGGTGAGCACACCCATGATCATGCGCATGGTGGTGGTTTTTCCGGCGCCATTGGCACCCACGAACCCGGTCATCTTCCCCGAAGGGACTGTGAAACTGACGTCGTCGACGGCGGTGTTCTCACCGAAGCGCCGGGTCAGGTTCTGCACCTGCAGCATTGGTTTCCTCCCGATTGAGCCTTCTGTCATCAACAGTAGGCAAACAGGATGCAGGGCGGATGAGCCGTAAGGCGGAACCGTCAGTCCCCCGGACGGATGAGCCCGCTCTCATAGGCGAAGACCACGGCCTGTACCCGGTCCCGGACCTGGATCTTGGCCAGCAGGGAGGACACATGGGATTTCACGGTGGCCTCGGCGAGGAAGAGCTTCCGTGCCAGCTCGGCATTGCTCAGGCCCGCGGCCATGCACTCGAGGACTTCCTTCTCGCGCTGGGTCAGTAAGGCAAGCAGGCTCTGCTGTCGGAGCTGCCCGGCGCTTGGCTGCTTCGCCACCGGTGCCGGTGCTTCGGATTCCAGATGGTGGGCAAAGCGCTCGATCACGCGGAGGGTGACCTCAGGCGCCAGCAGCGCGTACCCGCCGGCGACTGCCTGAACCGCCGCGACAAGGTCATCCGGATCGGCATTCTTCAGGAGGAAGCCGCTTGCACCGGCGCGGATCGCGTCGAATAGGTAGTCATCGCGTTCAAAGGTGGTCAGGATGATGACCTTCCCCCGGCCCGCTGCCGTGATCTGCTCAGTGGCCCTGATTCCGTCCAGTACCGGCATCTGCACGTCCATGAGGATGATGTCGACGTCGTTGGCTGCGGCGAAGTCCACCGCCTCCTGCCCGTTGGTCACCTGGCCGACCACCTCGATGTCCTCCTCGATGGACAGGATGGTAGCGAAGCCGGCACGGACCAGCCCCTGGTCATCGGCGAGCAGCACGCGGATGGTGTTCATCACGTTCTTTCCTGAGATTTCGGTGGAGGGGGGAAGGTCGGTTGGATTCGTGGGTTGCTCACTGCAGCGGGAAGCGGGCACGTACCCGCCAGCCGCCGTCGGAACGGGGACCGATCTCAGCCGTGCCGCGGTGCAGAGCAACGCGTTCGCGGATACCCTGCAGCCCGTAACCGGAGCCGGCCGCCACGCGCTGCCGAGGCCTTCCGTTGTCCACGGTTTCCAGTTCTACCCAGCGCTGCTCGCCCGTGCGTCCGGTGCGCAGCGTCATCACCGCGGCCGAGGCTGTGGAGTGCCGGCGGACGTTCGTCAATGATTCCTGCGCTGTCCGGTACAGCGACAACGCGAGCGGTGCAGAGACCTCATCGAGTGCCCCCGGCACGTCCTCCACCCTCGAGAAGGTGACTTCGGGGCCGCCGTCCTGCTGGTTCCCGGCCAGAGCCGCGATGTCGGCGAGTCCGGGCTCCGGATGGCGACCGTCGTCGTCGTTGTGGGGGTTCTGTACTGACGTCTCGGACCGGAGCACGCCGAGCAGGTTGCGCATGTCGGTGACGGCCTGGCGGCTGGCCTGCTCGATGGTGCGCAAGGACTCGGCGGCGACCTCCGGTTTCCGGTCCATCACCCGGCGTGCGGCAGCGGCCTGCACACCGATGACCGACACGTGGTGTGCAACGACGTCGTGCAGTTCGCGGGCAATGCGCAGCCGCTCCTCGATGACCGCACGGCGTGCAAGTTCTGCTGACTGCCTGGCGATCTGCGTTGCCTGGTCGGCCAGTTGCGTCCGCTGGAGAGCATTGCGCCAGGAGGACATGCCCGCCAGGATGGCGCCGCCGAAATAGGCGAAGTTCACCATGAAGTAGTAGAGCGCCGCGGAGGTCAGTGGGTCGAAGATCCCGCGCCAGGTCTCGTCCCCCTCTGCCACCCGCTCCAACAGTCCGTCATACGTATTCGCGACCGTCAGCGAGAGGATGAGCCACAGCGTCATGGCGACCACAACAACCGTGGTTCCGAGCCACAGCACCCTGCGGTCCTTCGCCCAGGCAACCGCCGAGTACAGCGACGCGAAGTACGCCACCTGATAGGAGAGCTGCAGTGAGAGCGCCGGAATCCAGAGGCTGAGGATGATGAACAGCGCTGACATGACGAGCATGACCAGCACCGGAAAGCGCCGCCTGAACACGAGCGGGAAGATCATCAGGGCAAGAACCGCGTGCTGGAGCCAGACTGGGCTGCGCTCCTCGGCCATAGCCCCTACGCCGCGGCTCAGTTCCAGTGCGAGGGCGCTCACCAGGAAGAAAATGACGACGCCGATCACATCCCGGCGCAGGTGGTCACCGGTAGGGCCGGGCCGCTCCCACCGCCGCTCCTCGGAGTCCAACCCGAAGGTGAGCCGTTTGAGTATCTTCACCATGTTGACGTGCAGCACCCTCCGCATTGTTCCTGCGCCAGTGTAGCCAGCGGAGGCGCAGGACCGGCTCCCCCGGACGGTCTAGTTCGTTTGGATGAGGGCCTGCTGTGGATCCCGCAGCTAGCAGTAGCTCGCTTCAAGTTCGCGCTGCGCCTGGCCGGCCAACATGCGCAGGGCCATTTCATCCTCCAGGGAGAAGGCACGCGGCTTGTCATCGATGATGCAGAGGGACCCGATGCGCCACCCCTCGGGACCGGTGAGCGGATAGCCCGCGTAGAAGCGGATGTGCGGCTGTTCGAGCACCAGCGGGTTTGTCCGGAACTGCTCATGCACCAGCGCATCCCTCACCACGAGCATGCGCTCCTCCCCGATAGTCTCGTTGCAGAAGGAGATGTCCCGCGGCACGTTCTGGCCGATTGGTCCCGTCACCGACTTGATGAACTGCTGATGCTCGCCGATCAGCGCCAGGGATGCGGAACTCACGCCGAACACCCGCTGCGCTTCGCGGGTGATCCGGTCAAACCGCTCTTCCGCGGGCGTTCCGAGGAGGCCCGTCTGTGTCAGTGAGTCGAGCCGGCGCCGCTCCGCGTCAGCGCCTTCAAGATACGCGTACGACGACGTCACGAACCTTCGCAGCGCAGCATCCGTGCAGCTCTCGAAACTGCTCTCCGTGATCACCCCGGTAGCCAGGGATACGTCGTCCGTCGAGTAGGCGGCGCGCCGGGCAGGCGAACTGACGCCGTCGAGTGTCTCGTTCACGGCGTGCGACACCATGTCCCGCTGAAGTTCGTCAATCAGCGCCAGGCCGGAGAGGTAGGCCTGGAATTCCACGCGATCGCACCAACCGCCCAGGTTGGTGTAACCCGTCCATACGTCATCGAGATCGAGAGCCGTATCAGCTACCGCACGGGCGGTGAACCACTGCTGCAGATAGGGATTCATTGCCGCCTTCCAGCTATCCGTTTTACACATGCTTGGAGCCGGGTCCAGCGGACCCGGTAGAGATCCATTGTGCTACCTCGAGCGCGCTCCGTAGCCATCGGCTTCCATTGCGTGGCGCAGGCACACCAGTCCGGACTGGATACGGGACTTGGCGGTCGGAACTTTCACCTGCAGAGCTTCAGCCACTTCGGTGTAGGTGAGACCGCCGTAGTAGGCAAGCCTGATCGCTTCCGCCTGCAGGTCAGTCAGGGAGGAGAGGCAGCGTTTCACGCTCTCGCTCATGAGGGTGTGATGAACCCGCTCATCCACGGGCTCCTGAACGAAGTATTCCTTCTGCGCGTACTGCGCATCCCGTGCCACCGACCGTTGCTCGCTGCGCACACGGTCCACCGCACGCCTGTGTGCAAGCGTGAAGATCCAGGCCTCAGGGGAACCGAGCTCGGCTTTGTACCGGTCAGCAGAGACCCACAGCATCAGGAACACTTCCTGGACCACTTCGGCAGAGATCGCGTGGTTACGCACAACACGCAGCACCAGTCCATGGACCCGCTTGGAAATCTGTTCATAGAGCCCGGCGAAAGCGCTCTGGTCCCCCTCCGCCACACGAAACAGCAGATCGCTGAGCGTCTCTGTGCCTGGTCCTGCTTTGTGCATCGCTACCCCGTCTATCGCGACGACGGCGCAGGAAGCGACGTCGACCGTTCACCGCTGATGCCGCCGAGTACGAGCCGGCCGCACAGGCATCCCCCGATATGCCGTTCATCACAGAGCCTAACAACATCCGGCGTAAATCCGCGCCCCGTGTGGCGCACGGGCCATCTCGCGGCCTCCCGCGTTCCGTCCGCGTCGCAGGGTCAGTATCCTAGATTTACGTCACCGCCGGACACCCCGGCGAAAGAGAGGACCTGATCATCGTGGATCACAAACCTTCCGTCACCCGCGACACCTGGATGAGCCGGGAGGCTCTCGCCGAAGGGATGATTCCCGTCATCGGCCGCCTCTACCGCGAGAACAACGTGGTGACCAGCATCCATGGACGCAGCCTTATCAACAAGTCCACCATGGGCATTCTCAAGGCACACCGGTTCGCGCGCCGCATGAGCAAGGAAGAGCTGCTCCTCGAAGAGACCGCACCTCTGCTGCGTACGCTCGCCGACCTGGAGTTGGGAGCAGCAGCCATTGATGTCGCCCGCCTGGCCCAGAAGTACAGGTCGCATCAGGAGGAGGGCGGCACCTCCTCCTTGGAGGAATTCCTCCGTGCAGAACTCGCCGACGTCGTCGGGAAGCGCGGTGCCGACACACGGACGAGCACCGACGTCGTCCTCTATGGTTTCGGCCGGATTGGACGCCTGGTGGCCCGGCTGCTCATCGAGAAGGCAGGCGGTGGGCACGGACTGTGCCTGCGCGCGATCGTGGTCCGCAAGGGCGCCGACAATGACCTCATGAAGCGCGGAAGCCTGCTGCGCCGAGACTCGGTGCACGGCTCCTTCGAGGGCAGCATCCAGGTGGATGAGGAAACCAACACCATTACCGCCAACGGTGTGCGGATCCAGGTCATCTACTCGAATGATCCATCCACCATCGACTACGCCGCCTACGGCATCAACAACGCGCTTGTCGTCGACAACACCGGCCGCTGGCGTGATGAGGAGGGCCTCGGCCAGCACCTGCAGAGCAAGGGTGTTGCGAAGGTCCTCCTGACTGCACCGGGCAAGGGCGGCCTGAAGAACATCGTCCACGGCATCAATCACACGGACATCGCGGCCGGGGACACCATCGTCACTGCCGCATCGTGCACCACCAACGCCATTACCCCCGTACTGAAGGCGATCAACGACGAGTTCGGCGTAGTGCACGGGCATGTGGAGACGGTGCACTCCTTCACCAATGACCAGAACCTGATCGACAACTTCCACAAGGGCGACCGCCGCGGCCGTTCGGCTGCCCTGAACATGGTCATCACCGAGACGGGTGCGGCCAAAGCCGTGGCCAAGGCTCTGCCCGAACTGCAGGGCAAGCTCACGGGCAGCTCCATCCGCGTACCCACCCCGGACGTCTCCATCGCGATCCTGAACCTGTCGCTTGAGAACGTGACCACCAAGGACGACGTCAACGACTACCTCCGGGAAATGTCGCTGCACTCCGACCTGCGCAAGCAGTTGGACTACATCGATTCCCCTGACGTCGTCTCCACCGACTTCGTCGGTTCACGCCGCTCCGGCACGGTCGACGGCCTCGCAACCATCTGCAATGACAAGAACCTGGTCCTCTACGTCTGGTATGACAACGAGTTCGGCTACAGCTGCCAGGTAGTACGCGTCATGGAGGAGATGGCGGGCGTCCACCCGCCGTCGTTCCCCGCGAAGGAAGCCATCCCGACGGCGGAGCTTGCCTCCACGCGCTGACGTCCGCGCAGAAGCGCCGGTGAATAGCTCCCGTCGACGCAGAAGCGCCGGTGAGTGACACGATCGTGGGGATGTCCCCACGTTCCTGCCACGCACCGGCGCTTTTGCTGTTTCGCTGCTGTCGCGTTGCGCTGCCCTCGACCGCGGCGGCGTCTCCGTTCTAGGGTGAAAGGACGTATACCCGAACAGAATGGAGATTCACCGATGAATGACCTCAGTGAAGTTCGAGAAGGTATGGACGTCATCAATGCCGAGGGCAAGAAGATCGGCACGGTGAAGAGCGTCAAAATGGGTGATCCGCAGGCAGTCACCCCGGAAGGCCAAACGCAGGAGCGAGGCGGACTCGTCAGTTTCCTCGCAGGCGCCTTCAGCACGGAGGAGGTGGACGAGGAACGCGCGCAGCGTCTCCTTCGCCTCGGTTACATCCATGTGGATGGCACCGGCATCGGCAACAACTTCTATGAGGCCGCCGACGCCGTCGAACGAATCGACGACGCCGGCGTACACCTCAGTTCCAGCGCAGCTAGCCGGTAAAGAGCGCGGCAACCCTGGTGAGGGTGGTGAAGATCCCGTAGGCCAGGGGCACTGCAACCAGCGCCCAAACAAAAGTCAGTCGAGCGTTGCTCATTTCCATCTCATGCCTCCATTGCGGGTTCGGCGGTCTTCTTCGGTTCGTGGAATCGTGAGTCCACGGACTTGATCATCAGGTTGGCGATGAATCCGATGATCAGTAGGCCAACCATGGTCAGCAGGGCCGGCTGATAGTCGGCGGCGACAAGCTCTCCGGGGGTGCCTCGTGCATCGAGGAAACCATTCACGATCAGCGGTCCGGCAATACCGGCGGCTGACCAGGCGGTCAGGAGGCGGCCGTGGATTGCACCCACCTCAAACGTGCCGAAGAGATCGCGGAGGTACGCGGGCACCGTGGAGAAGCCGCCGCCGTAGAAGGAAATGATCACGAAGGCCAACAGCACGTAGAGCACCGTGGTGGAGGAGCCTGCGAGAGCAAGAACGGTATAGAGGACAGCGCCGACGCCCAGATAGATCATGTAAATGCGCTTGCGGCCAATGTGGTCGGACAGGGTCGACCATCCGAAGCGACCCGCCATGTTGCCGATGGACAGCAGGCCTACGAAGCCGCCCGCTACAGCCGCGGACACGGCGCTGACGCCGTCTGACTGCCGGAAGAAGTCCTGGATCATTGGGGCAGCCTGCTCAAGAATTCCGATTCCCGCGGTCACGTTGCAGAACAGCGCGATCCAGATCAGCCAGAACTGCTTGGTACGGATGGCGTTCTTCGCGGAAACATTGTCGCTGGTGACCAGTGCACTGGTCTTCCGGGTGCTCGGGTCGAAGCCGTCCGGCCGCCAGTCGGCAGCGGGAACCTTGATGGTGAAGGCTCCGAAGACCATGTAAATGAGGTAGATCACCGCGAGGGTCACGAAGAGCATGCCGACAGCCTCACCGCTGGCGACCCAACCCTCGGTACCCGACTCCGGGTCGAACATCCTCAGCAGCTGGGTGGACAGTGGGCTCGCGATCAGCGCACCGCCGCCAAAGCCCATGATCGCCATTCCGGTAGCCAGTCCCGGCCGGTCGGGGAACCATTTGATCAGTGTGGAGACAGGCGAGATGTAGCCGATACCCAGCCCGATTCCGCCAATCACGCCGTACCCGAGGTATACGAGCCAGAGCTGGTTGGTGAAGATGCCGAGGGCTCCAACGAGGAACCCGCTCACCCAGAACATGGCCGAGGTGAACATGGCCTTGCGCGGACCGTTGCGGTCCACCCACGTGCCCATCACCGCGGCGGACAGTCCGAGCATGACGATCGCTATGGAGAAGATCAGGCCTATCTCAGTCAGGCTCGCATCGAAGTGCTCCACGAGGGCAGTCTTGTAGACGCTGGTGGCGTAAGCCTGGCCGATGCACAGGTGCACCGCGAGTGCCGCGGGCGGGATCAGCCAACGGTTGAATCCGGGTGGAGCTATTGTGTGTTCCCTATCGAGCCAGCTCATGAACGGAATGCCTCTCCCTCTACTTGTGGACGCCGTCGTCCCCTTGGCCCCCACCATGGAATATTGTGCATTAGCTCACATATTGCCTGAGGCAAACAACATCGGTGTGCGGTGAACGGTCACTCTGGTGCGGTAAGCGGTAGAACCGGTTCACCGTTGAAGAGCGCGCACCAGGTCATCGAACCGCTCCAGGTCCGGCAGGTCCTCAACGAGCACGACGCCGGCCGGCCCCGCCAGCGGAACCTGCCAGTTGGGATACTGCTCGGCGGTGGTTCCCGGCTGGTTCTGCGTGCGTTCCTCGCCTACCGCGTCGGTGAGCGCCACCCCGAGCAGCACCGACGGGGTTTGCGCAATGAAGGAGTGCATTGCCTCGACTGTCTCCTGCACGGTCGCGGGCACAGAGCCGGTCGTGGACCGTACAAGCGAAAGCACCCGCTCCTGAGCCTGCCGGTCGGCGGACTTCTCTTCCTCCACAGGCCGGCCCAGCAGACCGAGCTGCTCGCGCAGTTCAACGTGCCTGCCCGCGAGATAGCCCGCGCTCGGCGGCAGGTCATGGGTGGTGACGGTGGTGAGGCACGCCGTCCGGTACTGCTCGGCAGGGCGCGGCTCGTCGTCGTCGTACTCGAACCAGAGGATGGAAGTCCCGAGCACCCCGCGCTCTGCCAGGTACTCCTGGACGCCCGGCTCGAAGACGCCCAGGTCTTCACCGACAACAACGGCACCCGCCCGCGCCGCCTCAAGGGCAAGAATGCCGATGAGCGCCTCATGGTCGTAGTACACGTAAGCGCCGTCGCCGGGCATCGAACCCTGCGGGATCCACCACAGGCGGAACAGGCCGAGGATATGGTCGATCCGGATGCCGCCCGCGTGGCGCAGGATGGTGCGCAGCATGTCTCGGTATGCGGCATAGCCGGACTCTGCGAGCCGCTCCGGGTGCCAGGGCGGCTGCGCCCAGTCCTGGCCCTGCTGATTGAACATGTCCGGCGGCGCGCCGACGCTGATGCCGGACGCCAGAACGTCACGCAGGCTCCAGGCGTCAGCACCTGCGGGGTGAACGCCCACCGCGAGATCATGCATGATGCCGAGGTTCATGCCGGCTTCCATCGCGGCCTGCTGAACGGCTTCGAGCTGCTCGTCGCACAACCACTGCAGCCAGGCGTGGAACTCAATGCGGTCCTCGAGCACGGTCCGCTGTGCCTCAAGGAACTCCGGATCGCTCCACTCCGCAGCACCTTCGGCGAGCGTTTCTGCGAGCGCGGACCACAGGGCGAAGTTCTCCAGCCCGGGACCGGCTTCGGAACGGAAGCGCTGGAACGCCTCCTCCCGCTGCGGCTGCCTTGGGACAGCGAACACGAGTTCGAGTGCCTGCAGCTTGGCAGCGTAACTGGGATCACGGTCAATGATGTCCGCGTTCTCGTTTGCGGCCCGGAACTCTGCCGCCAGATCGTGGATGGTGTGCGCCTGCGCCTCCGGTAGGTCCCCCAACTCGACGACGTTCTCCACGCGCAGGTAGATGGGATTGAAGAACCGGCGCGTTGTCGGCAGGTAGGGGGACGCCTCGACCGGCGGTTTGGGCTGGGCGGCATGAAGCGGGTTGATCAGCACGAACCCGGCGCCCTTGTCAGCTGAGATTTCCGCCAGCCTCGCAAGGTCATCGAGGTCCCCGATGCCCCACGAGGACCGTGACCGCACCGAGTACAGCTGGGCCATCAGTCCCCACGTCCGCGTCAGGGAATCGGCGGTGGTGAGCTTTCTCGGTGTCACAACGAGCGAGCAGTCGGCGGTACCGGATTCGAACCCAACCGTGAGGGTGTGCCAACCAAGCGGGAGATCGAGCGGGATCTCCACCGTGAACCGGCTGACCTCTGTCCCGTTCACCTCCCGGGTGCGTGCGGAACCCGCAGGCAGCGTCCGCTCGGTTCCGTCTTCCAGCAGGACGCGGATGGAGGGCGTGGTGCCGGCCGGCACGGTGACCGGAACTGTGGTGGCGTCACCGTCCCGGATAACGACGGCGGGAGGCAGCGTACGCAGCCACGGCGCACGTTCGGCTTCGCGGAGGGAGGCGGCGACGTCGTCGTTCGTTGCGCAGGGCACACCAAGCGCGGTGAGGACTGCAATCAGCGTTTCATCGCTCACCGTCTGGGGCGTGCCGTCCCAGCCCTTGAAGGTGATTCCGACGCGGTGCTGCTCGGCAAGTTGCTGGAGCGGTGTGAGCTGGGCCATGGTCCTAATCTATTGGCTAGCGGGGCTTGGTGCTCGCACGCCGAGGTCCCCTCCCGCACCCGCGGGAGGGGACCTCGGTTATTCGGTTGTACTCGTTCAGCTACTGCACGATGGTGTAGCCGTTCCAGCCGTTGCCGATCTGGGTACGTGATCCGGAGAAGCCGCCGGCACCATTTCCGTTGTAGAGCCACAGCACTCCGGCGGTGTCCCGCGCGATCAGGTCCCGGGTGGCCCCGGATCCAAAGGCGCCCGGTGCCGTCAGACCGGTCATGGCGTTCCAACCGGTTCCGTAGACAAGGCGGGAAAGGAATCCTCCGGTGCCGTTTCCGCGGTACAGGTAGAGCCTTCCGCTGGCATCGCGGGCAAACAGGTCTGCCCTGGCGTCACCGCTGAAGTCGCCGGTTCCGACGATGGCTGTCATGCCATTCCATCCACTGCCGGGCTGAGTGCGTGTGCCCCAGGTGCCGTTGCCGTTGCCCGGGTAGAGGAAGAGCCGTCCGGCGCCGTCACGGGCCAGCAGATCTACCCCGCCAGTGCCATTGAAGTTACCGGGCGTGACCAGTGCGGTCATCCCCTGCCACCCCTGGCCGATCTGGACGCCATTAGTGATTCTGCCGGTGCCGGTACCGGCGTAGAGCCAGAGCCGTCCGGAGGTGTCCCGGGCCATGATGTCCGAATGCCGGTCGCCGTTGAAATCACCCGGCTGCAGGATGGCGTTCATTGAACCCCACCCGGTGCCGATCAGGACCCGGGCCCCGAAACCGCCGGTGGCAGTTGAGGGGTAAAGGTACAGGCGGCCGCTGGAGTCACGAGCCACGATGTCGGGATTGCCGTCTCCGTTCATGTCCTTTTGCTCGGCGGTGCCGGCAGGAGGCGGTGGTGGCGGCGGCGTCGTTGTTGCGCCGATCCGCCAGGCGAAGGTTGCGTTCGCTCCGGTGTTACCCGCGACGTCGGTAGCCCGGACATTGAAGGTGTAGTTGCCCGCGAGCTGCTGATCGTAAGTGTGTGGCGAAGTGCACGCCCTGAATGTTGCGTTGCTCGGCAGCAGTTGGCATTCGAACGTCGCCGAGGCCTCACCGGTGAAAGTGAACGCGGGGGTTGTATCCGCACTTGGGTTTGACGGGGTACTGGTCAGTGTCGTTGCGGGGGCCGCGGTGTCCACCGTGATGGCAAGCACGCCGGAGTCGAGGGCCGGCGCCGTTTCCGTTGCCGGGATTCTAGCGGCAATCCGGTTGGGACCCGGCAGGAGTGCTGTGGTCGGCACTAGCGAGTAGCTGCCATCGGCCGCTGCGACGGTGGTCACGGTCGTAGCACTTCCGTTGACAATCAGTTGCACCGTGGAGCCAGGCGCGGCCGTACCGGTGAAGGTCGGCGTACTGACATTGGTGATGTTGTCAGTGGTCGAACGCCCGCTGTCGCTCGCCACTGCGAGGTCGGGAGTCGATGGCGCGCCGTCGACGCTCGAGTCGATAACGCCTTGAACGTTGAAGGTGCTGACCCTGAGGACATTCACGCCGGGACCGCCCGCGTTCGGGCCGACAACCTCGACGTAGTTGAAACCGGACGGAGCACCGGTGATGGGACCCGGAGTCGCGATGCTGCCGAGTGCCCCCGCGGGTGCGTTCGTCTGACGGATGAACGGCGCTGTCGTGCCGATTCCACCGTAATCACCCAAGAAGGCGGTCTTCGCTTGGTTGAAGTCGCACGGTGTACCGCAGACACCCTCGTCAATGGTGACTCTGATTTCGGTCGGACGCGCAGTGTCCGCACCCGCCCGGAAAGTGTGCACACCATAGGGATGACTGATCGTGTAGTCGGCGCCATTGACGAGCCCGGTCAACCGGAAACGCAATCGAGCGAAGGCGATCTGGGTACCAGGTGCCGCTTCCTCGCCAGTGTGGGCAGCCTCCAAAGCTGCCTCATACAGTCCGAGATTACCGCCGGCCGCTTCAGCGGCGAACCAGAACGCTTCACCGGGAAAATTTCCGGGGTAAGAGATCGGCTGATCCGGGAATGGCAGTTCAGCCAGGCACCCTTCGGCGGGATCAACGCACAGCTTCAGACGTACGTTTCCGTCCGAGTACCAATCCGGAAAGCCGTCGGCATCCGCCGCTGTGACGGGTGCGAAGGAGACGAGCTCCGCCTGCGCGGGCGCAGCGGCTAGAGGAGCCAGCGCAGTGATGAGCAGTGCGCCGGTGATAACAGATGATGTGAGACGTAGTTGGCGGCGGCCCTTCGGCGGATCCACCGCATTGTGATGGTTGGACATTTCAAAGCTCCCTTGTTGGAAACCGAAACCATGCTTACTACCGGTCTCGGTGTGCCGCCCACTGTGCGCTTCATTCCTTGGGTAATTCTTGGGAAAACATCAAAGTCGTTCTGATAACTCCATCCGTGCCGCTATGATTCGCTTTTCCTACCGGCGAGTAGCTTCTACCCTCGGCTGGATGCACCGATCCTGGGTGGCCTGGGATGCAGAAGATCCCCTCCCGTTGGAACGGAAGGGGATCCCCTGCTCTTCAGTTGGATCACCGCTTACGGTGCGATGGTGAATCCGCCCCAACCGGTGCCGATCTGGGTGCGTGCTCCGGCGAAGCTACCCGTTCCGCTGCCGTTGTAGGCGTAGAGCCTGCCAGTGCCGTCACGAGCCACCAGGTCGCTACTGGTATTTGCAGTGCCCCAGGCACCCGTGCCGGTCATAGTGAATCCGTTCCAGCCGGTTCCGATCTGGGCCCCGGCGTTGAGCCTGCCGGTTCCGGTTCCGGTGTAAAGGAACAGAGCACCACTCGAGTTGCGGGCGATGACATCGGATCGATTGTCGCCGCTGAAGTCTCCGGTGCTGAGGATGGCCGTGAAGCCACCCCATCCGGACCCTGGCTGGGTGCGGGTGCCAAAGCCACTAGCGCCGTTGCCGGGGTAGAGGTACAGCGCGCCGGTGGTGCTGCGAGCCAGCAGGTCTGCTCTGTTGTCTCCGTTGAAGTCGCCCGGTGTGATCAGAGCGTTCATACCGCTCCAGCCGGTGCCGATCAAAGCGCCGCCGTTGATCCGGCCGGTCCCCGTTCCGGTGTAGAGCCAGAGCCTTCCGGACGTGTCGCGGGCCATGATGTCGGACCGTCCGTCGCCGCTGAAGTCACCTGGCTGCAGGATGGCGTTCATTGAACCCCACCCGCTGCCGATGAGAACCCGGGTCCCGAATCCACCTGCGGCAGTCGAGGGGTAGAGGTAGAGATTGCCACCCGAATCACGTGCCACGAGGTCGGGATTGCCGTCCCCGTTCATGTCCTTCTGCTCTGCCGTGCCGGCAGGAGGCGGTGGCGGAGTGGTCGTGGCGCTACCGATCCGCCAACCGTAGGTTGCGTTCGCTCCGGTATTCCCAGCGACATCGGTAGCCCGGACATTGAACGTGAAGTTGCCGGTCAATTGCTGGTCGTAAGTGTGCGGCGATGTGCAGGCACGCCATGTCGCGTTGCTGGGGAGTAACTGGCATTCGAACGTCGCCGACGCCTCACCGGTGAAGGTGAATGCAGGGGTTGTATCGGCGCTGGGATTCGACGGGGTACTGGTTAATGTTGCGGCGGGGGCCGTCCTATCTACAGTGAGCGCCAGGGCCCCGGACACAAGCTCGGAAGTGGTTCCGGCCGCGGGGGTTCTAGCCGTGACACGATTTGCGCCATCGGCGAGTACGTTCGCTGCGTTCGTCGCATTACTCACAGTGATGCTGTAACTGCCCTCCGCCGTCGCGGTAGTGCTGCCAAGAACCCTGGTCCCCGCGAGAAGCTCGACTATGGAGCCAGGCGTGGCCGTGCCGGTGAAGGTCGGCGTATTGACGTTGGTGATGTTGTCAGTGTTCGAGCGCCCGCTGTCGCTCGCCACTGCTAGGTCCGGAGTTGAAGGTGCACCGTCCACACTGGAGTCGATGACGCCCTGGATCGCAAATGTACTCACCCTGAGCACGTTCACACCCGGGCCACCTGCGTTCGGGCCTACAACCTCGACATAGTTGAATCCGGATGGAGCACCGGTGATGGGACCCGGAGCAGCGATGCTGCCCAGGGCTCCCGCGGGTGCGTTCGTCTGACGGATGAACGGCGCTGTCGACCCGATTCCACCGTAATCACCCAAGAAGGCGGTCTTCGCTTGGTTGAAGTCACACGGCGTACCGCAGACACCCTCGTCAATAGTCATGTTGATGTCGTTGGGACGCGCGGTGTTGTGGCCGGCCCGGAAAGTGTGCACGCCGTAAGGATGACTGATCGTGTAGTCGGCGCCATTGACGAGACCGGTCAACCGGAAGCGCAGCCGGGAGAAGGCGATCTGGGTCCCCGGTGCCGCTTCCTCACCGGTGTGAGCGGCCTCCAAAGCTGCCTCATACAACCCGAGGTTTCCACCGGCCGCTTCCGCAGCGAACCAGAACGCCTCACCGGGGAAATTACCGGGATAGGAGATCGGCTGATCCGGGAAAGGCAATTCGGCCAAACAGCCCTCGGCCGCGTCGACACACAGCTTGAGACGGACATTCCCGTCTGAGTACCAGTCCGGGAAACCGTCGGAGTCGGCGGTCGTAACGGGCGCAAAGGAAACGAGTTCGGCATTCGCCGGTTGTGCTGCCAGCGGTGCAAGCGCAACGACCAGCATCGCGCCTGCCAACACCGAGGCAGTGACTTTCTTGGGATGATGCGTGCGGCGCCCCGTGGCGGGACCAGCCGCCGGTTGATGGATTGACATTGTGAGCTCCCTCGTGTGAGACCGAAACCATGCTTACTACCGGCTCGGTTCAGAAAGGTTGCGTCGTGCTCCTTGGACATTCCTTGGGAAATGATAAGGACTGTTCTTTTAACTCGGATTGTGACGGTAGGATTCCGTTTTCCTACTGGGGAGTAGCATTTACCCATGGCCGGGTTCCGGCTGGCGGAGCCTGCCGTTGAAGGGGGCTGCCATGAGCGCCGAAGCACTTCAGGACAACGTCAACGAGCGCACGTCCCGGGAGGTGGCAGAATCCGCCCGGGAAACGGAATGGAACCGGCCCAGCTTCGCAAAAGGCCTCTATCTGGGCCGCTGCGACATCTCCCTCATACACCCGCACCCCACTTCTTCACATGCTTCTTCACATGCCGACGACGACGGCGAGGAGTTCCTCGCACAGCTCACCTCGCTGCTGGCCACGATGGACGGTCAGCGAATCGAGGGGGACTCGCAAATCCCGGACGAGTACCTTCGGGACCTCGCCGGACTCGGCGTTTTCGGCATCAAGATTCCCAAGGAATACGGTGGTCTGGGCCTGTCACTGGCCTACTACGGGCGCGCACTGATGCTGCTCACCTCCGTTCACCCAAGCCTCGGTGCGCTGATCTCAGCGCACCAGTCCATCGGAGTGCCTGAACCCGTGCGTATGTTCGGCACCGACGAGCAAAAGCAGGAGTACCTCCCCCGTTGCGCAACCGGCGCAATTTCGGCCTTCCTGCTCACGGAGCCGGACGTCGGATCTGACCCCGCCCGCATGAACGCAACAGCAACCCGTAACGACGACGACGGCACCTACGTCCTCAACGGCAGCAAACTCTGGACCACCAACGGAGTGATTGCCGAGCTGATCGTGGTGATGGCGAAGGTGCCTCCGCACAGCGGCGGTCGGGGAGGCATCTCCGCTTTCGTCGTGGAGGCGGACGCCGCAGGGATCACGGTGACGCATCGGAATGCCTTCATGGGCCTGCGCGGTATCGAGAACGGTGTTACCCGGTTCGAGAACGTCAGAATCCCGATCGGGAACCGGCTGGGCAGGGAAGGCCAGGGACTCAAGATCGCACTCTCCACCCTGAACACCGGGCGGCTCTCCATTCCCGCAAACTGCGCGGCCGCGGGTAAATGGTCGCTGAAGATCGCGCGCGAATGGTCGAGCGAACGAGTCCAGTGGGGCCGGCCCATCGGCAGACACGAGGCAGTCGCACAGAAGATTTCCTTCATCGCGGCAACCGCTTTCGCCCTCGAGTCCGTCTTCGAACTATCCGCAGCACTTGCTGATTCCGGGCAAAAGGATGTTCGTATTGAAGCTGCGTTGGCGAAACTGTGGTCCAGCGAAATGGCCTACCGGATCGCTGATGAACTGATGCAGATCCGCGGCGGTCGAGGTTATGAGAGCGCAGCTTCCCTCAAGGCGCGCGGGGAACGGGCCGTCCCGGTGGAACAGCAGCTGCGGGACTTGCGCATCAACCGGATCTTCGAAGGTTCCTCGGAGATCATGCACTTGCTCATCGCCCGTGAGGCAGTCGACGCGCACCTTGCGGCGGCAGGTGACCTGGCGTCGTCGGACGCTGACCTCAAAGCGAAGGCGAAGGCGGCGGCGGGCGCCAGCAGCTTCTACGCGGGGTGGCTTCCGCACCTTCTTGCCGGGCCCGGCTTGTCGCCGCGCTCCTACTCCGATTTCGGACGGCTCGCCGGGCATGTGCGTTACGTTGAGCGGTCATCCCGGCGCCTTGCCCGCCACACCTTCCTCGGCATGGCGCGGTGGCAGGCGAAGCTTGAGCACCGGCAGGTGTTCCTCGGAAGGATTGTGGACATTGGAGCGGAACTGTTTGCGATGGCAGCTACGTGCTCCCATGCCAAGCACCTTGAGGGGCAGGGCCGTCGGGAGGCAGGCGAGCTTGCCGAGGTGTTCTGCCGGCAAGCACGGATGCGGATCGAGCAGCTTTTCACCGACCTGTGGAGGAACACTGACAACTCGGACACGCGCCTCGCGGGGAAGGTGCTCGATGGCCGCCATACGTGGCTTGAAGAGGGCGTCCTTGACCAGTCCGAAGGAACCGGCCCCTGGATTGCCGATCACCCGGTGGGCACAGCCGGCGGAGAAAATCTGCACCGGAACTACCGCTGAAAATTACCGAACCCAGTCGTGGAGGGCAGGACGCCGGGTGCTGGGGAGCGCGGTATTGATGCGCCACTCATGAATCCACTCCGGAAGCGCCATGTCCGCCGGCGGATTGCCCATCGCTTCGAAGATTTCGGCATTCGACACCGGTCCTTTTGAGCTGAGCAGGCGGGTGGCAATGTACGCGCGGGCGTAGATCTCGCCGCCATGCACCATGCGCTGCTCAAAGTAGATGGCGCGCTCATCGAAGCCCATGATCCGCGTCTCGATGGTGTAGCGCTGACCGAGCTGGAGTGACTTCCGAAAAGTGATTGTCTCGGCGTTGACCACGGGCGTCCAGCCCTTACGGCGCATGAGCTTCCAGATGCCACTTCTGATCATGAGGTCGAACCTGCCCAGGTCCATCAGGGAGAGGTACATGCCGTTGTTCACGTGCATCGCAATGTCGATGTCCGTCAATTGAACGCGTTGCGGGAGGGAGGTTGAATCCCAGATGCTCACCTTCGCCCGGCGGCGTGAGGCAAACAGAAGCCAGAGGGTCCGAAATAACAGGTGCATTGTCCTATATTACCCGCGGGTAACTTCTCTTTTTTGTGCAGAAATCACGGTGAACCAGGTCACTTTATTAGCCAAACTGGGTGCTGGCTTGGAATAGTGGGCGGCTGCACTCAGCCAGTTCCAAGAATTCTGTGAAAGGAACCCATGACTGACCAGACCTTCCAATACCTTGCCATGGCGCTCTACATGGCCGCCATGCTGGGAATCGGCTGGTACGCGTACCGGAAAACGTCCGATCTCGATGATTACATGCTCGCCGGCCGCGGCCTCAAGCCCGGGGTAGCTGCGCTCAGCGCCGGCGCCTCCGATATGTCGGGGTGGCTGCTGCTCGGACTGCCGGGCGCTATCTATCTATCAGGCCTGATTGAGGTCTGGATTGCCATTGGCCTGACCATCGGAGCCTGGCTGAACTGGAAGTTCGTGGCTCCGCGGCTGCGCAGCTACACCGAGGTGTCCAACAACTCGATCACCGTGCCGAGCTTCCTGGAAAACCGGCTTAAGGACCGCTCACGCGTTCTCCGCGTTGTCTCCGGCGTCATCATTCTGGTGTTCTTCACGTTCTACGTGTCCTCGGGCATGGTTGCAGGCGGTGTCTTCTTCGAGTCCTCCTTCAACTCCAGCTACACCCTCGGCATGATCCTGGTTGCAGCGGTCACCATCTCCTACACGCTGTTCGGCGGATTCATGGGAGCCACCTTCACTGACGTGGCGCAGGGAATCCTCATGCTCATTGCGCTGATCGTCGTTCCGATTATCGGGTTCGTTCAGGTTGGCGGATTCACCGGACTGACCGACTCCATCCGCGCCATCGATCCGTCGATGCTCGAGTTCGTAGCCGGCGGGTCCATCCTCGCCATCATCTCCGCCGCAGCGTGGGGCCTTGGCTACTTCGGCCAGCCGCACATCATCGTCCGCTTCATGGCGCTGCGTTCCCCGCAGGATGCCACGGCCGGCCGCCGGATCGGCATCAGCTGGATGATCCTCACCGTTCTCGGCGCCGTTGCCACCGCCCTTGTGGGCATCGCGTACTTCGAGCAGAACCCGCAGCTGACGCTCGAGGACCCCGAGGCCGTGTTCCTGGCGCTGTCGCAGGCGTTCTTCCACCCCTTCGTGGCAGGCATTGTCCTGGCGGCCGTCCTCGCAGCGATCATGAGCACCATCTCCTCGCAGCTCGTCGTGTGCTCTTCCGCGCTCGTTGAGGACCTCTACAACATGGTCTCGAAGCGGAACCTGACCGCCAAGCAGGGGGTCGTCCTCGGCCGTCTCGGCGTGCTGGTGGTCGCGATCGTCGCGATCGTCCTCGCCTCGGGCCGCAACGAATCGATCCTCGCGCTCGTCGCCTTCGCCTGGGCAGGCTTCGGTGCGTCCTTCGGCCCCACCGTGCTGCTCTCGCTCTTCTGGCGGAAGCTAACCATGCCGGGCGCGCTGTCCGGGATGATCGTCGGCGCCGTCGTCGTCTTCGCCTGGGGCAACTCCCCGCTGGCGGCCACGATGTATGAGATCGTGCCGGCGTTCTTCGCCAACCTGATTGTCGCCGTCGTAATCAGCCGCCTGACCTGGAAGCCGAACGCGGAGATCGAAGCCGAGTTCGACGCAGCGGTACGCGGCGTCTCCGAGCGCAAGGAACCGGTCACGGTTTCCTAGTTACCTTCGCTCGATCGCATGACCAGCGGCTCCCCGGTTGCTTCCGCTTCCGGGGAGCCGCTGCTGTTGAAGGAGCAGGCTCCAGGTCAAGCGCACGACGGCGGCGCACTCACCAACCGCTGCGCGTTGGCGTATGTCCCTTCCGGGCTTCCTCCGGCATGGACATTTCGGCCCGGAAACCAAGTAGCCGGATCGGCCGGTCGGGCTCGATCTTCGCAACAAGGTCAAACGCACCGGCAAGCACGAGGTCACGGTCGAACGTCTCGTGGATTCGCTTGGCGTACGTCTTGGTGAAAAAGGGCGCGTACCGCACCTTGAGGGTCAGCCCGATCACCGGCCGGCCCTCGGCGATGACATCCTCAAGCACATGGGCCACGAGTTCCCGTACGGCGTCATCCACCTGTGCAGGCTCGGTCAGATCCTGTTGGTAGGTCGTTTCCCTGCTGTGCCCACGGGCAACCCACGGGGTGTCATCAACCACCCGCTCGCCGTCCCCGCGTCCCAGCTGCGCGTACCAGGGACCCATCTTCGGGCCGAACTCAGGAACGAGGTCACCCGGATTGGAGGCGGCGAGCTCAGCAACCGTTGTGATGTTGAGCGTCGCGAGGCGGCGGGATACTTTCGGTCCCACGCCCCACAGGTCAATGGTTGGCCGGCTACCCATCACCTCCAGCCAGTTCTCCTTCGTGAGACGGAAGACGCCGGCGGGTTTGGCGAAACCGGTAGCAACCTTAGCCCGCACCAGAGTGTCTCCGACCCCCACGCTGCAGTGCAGCTGCGAAGCGTCCAGCACCGCCTGCTGCACCCGCCGCGCGTAGGTTTCGGGTTCATCGGTTGTCACACCGACGAAGGCTTCGTCCCACCCCAACACCTGAACGGTGGCCTCCGGTTGGGCCCGCAGCGCCGCCATAACGGTGTCGGAAGCGGCCAGATACGCCTCGGAGTCCACTGGCAGGATCACCGCTTCGGGCACTTTCCGGGCTGCGATGCGCAGGGGCATGCCGGACCCCACTCCGAACGCACGGGCTTCGTAGGACGCGGTGGAGACCACGGCCCGCTCGGTCGGATCTCCGCGGCCGCCCACGATCACCGGTTTGCCCGCCAGCTCGGGCCGCCGCAACACTTCGACGGCGGCAATGAACTGGTCCAGATCGACGTGCAGCACCCAGGTGCTGTGGCCTTGACTCACGGTCCCAGTCTGCCCTCAGGTTCCTTCCGGCACCACCGTTTCTTCCGGCCATAATCGGTCGCCGGATTGACGCATCACGGTCCCAGCTAGAAAGCTGGGAAGAAGTTGCACACCCGAACGATACGAGGAGAACATGACTGACGCAGCGGCACCAACCATAGAGCTCCTCAGCGGTGCATCCATTCCGGTGCTCGGTCTCGGCACCTGGCCGCTTGATGATGAGGAGGCGACCACCGCCGTCGAGCATGCAGTGTCCGTCGGGTATCGCCTCTTCGACACCGCGGAGAACTACGGCAACGAGGCCGGGGTCGGGGAAGGAATCCGGCGGTCCGGGATTGAGCGGGACCAGGTCTTCATCACTACCAAATTCAACAAGCAGTGGCACGGCGTGGACGGCGTCCGGAAAGCCTTCGAGCAGAGTGCGGCCCGGCTGGGCGTCGACTACATCGACCTGCTGCTGGTGCACTGGCCCAACCCGGAGCAGGACCGCTACGTGGACGCGGTCAAAGGACTCGCCGGGTTGCGGGAGGAAGGCCTGATCCGGGCCTTCGGCGTCTCCAACTTCAAGCCCGCCCATCTCGAGCGGGTCCTCGACGCGGGTCTCGTTCCGGAGGTCAACCAGATCCAGCTCGACCCGCGCCACACGCGGCCGGACTCACGGCACTTCCACTCCAAGCACGGGATCGTGACCGAGTCATGGAGCCCATTGGGCAAGGGCAGTGACCTGCTGCAGAGTACCGCCGTGGATCAGCTTGCGGACAAGTACGGCATGACTCCGGCGCAGATTGTGCTGCGCTGGCACATTCAGCTGGGACTGGTGGCCATCCCGAAGTCCGCCAATCCACTGCGCATCAAGCAGAACATCAACCTGTTCGGGTTCGAACTCACCCAGGACGAAGTCGAGTTCCTCTCGGCTCTGGACACCGGCGAGGGCGACATCACGGACTCCGACTCCTTCGGCCACTAGCGTTCAACCGGAAGTTTTGTGCACCTCCGGTGACTTCCGTCGAAGTGGAGTCACCGGAGGTGCACAAAACTTCAGGGCCAGAGGAGCTCGCGCCGCCAGCCCTCGCCGCTGCGCACGTAGAGCAGGCGGGTATGGCGTCGCTCCGGGTCCGCCTGCCAAAACTCCACCCGCTCAGGTGCCACCGTGTAGACAGTCCACGTCGCAGAGCCCTTGTCCTTGATCCCTTCCAGTTCGCGTTCGACGGCGGCGCTCACGGACTCTGAGGGCCGGATAGTTGCGCTTTGCTCGCCGGCGAGCACCAGGGCACGTGCGCTGGGATGACGACGGCGGAAGTCGGCGTCGTTCTCTGCCGCCGTTCCTGGCGTCACGGTGCCACTGACGCGGACCTGCCTGCCGACTGACTGCCAGAAGAAAGTCAGGGCGGCATGCGGTGTATTCCGCAGCTGTCGGCCTTTCGGGCTTTCGCTGCTGGTCGCGAAGGAAAAGCCGCGCTGGTCGAGGTCCTTGAGGATGACAACGCGGGCGGCGGGATGGCCGTCGTCGTCGGTCGTTGAAACGGTGACTGCGTGCGGAGCTGGGACTCCGCCGTCGATCGCGGCGCTGAGCCAGTCGGTGAACAGGTCCAGCGGAGAATTCGGGGCGGCAGCAGTGTTGAATGAGGCCATGTCTGTGGGGAAGACGGGCAGTCCGCGCAGCAGGTTCTGGACCGGTGTGTACATGGTGGCCAGCCTACGCCCGGCGCGTTCGCAGCCCTGCAGGGTTCGGGCCGCGTTGCTAACCTCGAAGGATGTCATTCCAGGACCCGGAGAACGAAGACCATCACGTCGGCACGCGAGACCTTACCCGGTGGACTACCCCGCTCGGCCGGTTCCTCGTCACGTGCGTCCGGAGTGTGGCGCAGTGGATCGGGCCGCGCTGGGCGCTGTTGCTGCTGCTCGTGGTGGGCATCGGCGCTGCTGTGTCCCTCACGGTTGCGTCCGCGGAGGTTTACGAGGCGGTGGTGGAGGAGGACGGGATCGCCGCCCTGGACCGGCCTGCACTCAACGCCGCGCTTGAGCTGCGCGAGCCCTGGCTCAATGGTGCGGCCACAGCGTTCACCCATCTGGGCGGACCGATCGGCATGCCCATCCTTGCTACCTGTGCAGTACTCGCGCTGACCCTGGTCCGCCGGTCCGTCACGCCGCTGATTCTCATGGTTGTCGCCGCGGGAGGTTCCCTGCTGATGACGGTCCTCGGCAAGGATGCCATCGGGCGGCTGCGGCCCGACCTCCAATACGCGGTGCCGCCGTTCGAGATGTCACCGTCATTCCCCAGCGGTCACACCCTGAACGCAGTCGTCATTTCGGGGATCACCGCGTACCTGCTGGTGCTGCGCCAGCATTCAAAGCGGGCGCGGGCGCTGACCATTACTGCCGCCGTCCTCTTTGCCTTCATCATGGGACTCACGCGTGTCTACCTGGGGCACCACTGGGTCACCGATGTCGCCGTGGCGTGGACGCTGGGACTGGCGTGGCTCGCGCTCGTCATCACGGCGCACCGCCTGTTGCTGACGTTCCGCAACTACCGGCGGGAGCGACGGGCGTAGCTCAGTCCCGGGGCTGCGACTCCGCCTCCAGCCTGACGTACTCGCGGAGCAACTCCAGGGCGTGGGAGTTTCCCTCCGTTTCCAGCGCCTCTTCCATTGATTTGGCCAGTTCCTGGCCGGCGGGGAAAGGCGGAAGCAGCGGCACATCGGCGTCCGTGCGGATATCCAGCACATAGGGACGGTCAGCGGCAAGCGCGCGGTCCCAGGCCGGCCCGACGCCATCAGCAGACTCAACCCGCTCCCCGTCCAGGCCGAGCAACTTTGCGTACCCCGAGTAGTCCACGTCAGGCAGTTCCTGGCTGTCCCCGAAGCGCGGTTCAGATTCGGTTTCCCGCTGTTCCCAGCTGACTTCGGCCAGGTCACGGTTGTTGAGGATGCAGATGGCAAAGACCGGGTTTGTCCAGGACTTCCAAAGCCGGCTGACGGTGATGAGTTCGGCCATCCCGGTCATCTGGAAGCCGCCGTCGCCGGTGAGTATCACCAGCGGCCGGTCCGGCGCAGAGAGCTTTGCCGCCAGGCCGTATGGAAGACCGCAACCCATGCTCGCGAGCGTGCTGGAAAGATGTGCCGGCACTCCCGGCGGCAGGTGCAGCTGCCGCGCGTACCAATAGACGCAACTGCCGACGTCGACCGCCACCTGTGCGTTCCCGGGGAGCCGCCCGTTCAGCTCACGGATGGCCCGCTCAGGGTTCACGGGGCTGGCAGCGGTGAAGGCCCTCGCTTCGGAAAGAGTCCGCCACGCGTCGACGTGGCGTTCGACCTCGCCCCGCCACCCGAGACGCTCGTGGACAAGCGGCAGCAGCGCCCGGAGTGACTCGGCGGCGTCCCCCGTCACCGCCACCTCCACGGGGTAGCGGTTTCCGATGGCCTTGGCGTCACTGTCGATCTGCACCGCGCGGGCGGCTCCCGGCGGCGGATAGAACTCCGTCCATGGGTCGTTGGATCCGATGATCAGCAGGGAGTCGCAGTTGGCCATGGCCCATCCGCTGGCGCTTGTCCCCAGATGGCCCATGGTGCCCGCCGCCCACGGCATGGTCTCGTCGACGTACGGTTTGCCGAGCAGGCTGGTAACGACGGCGGCACCCAGCTTCTCAGCGAGCGCCGCCACCTCCGCCTGCGCACCCCGGGCGCCCTGCCCGACCAGCAGCGCAAGTTTTGATCCCGCGTTGAGGAGGGCGGCGGCGTCGTGCACGTCCTGATCCTGCGGGATCACAGTCCCACGGCTCCACAGCGGAGCGGACGGGATCACTCCGTGCTCGTGTTCCAGTTCGGGTGCAGGCTCCTGCTGCACGTCGTGGGGCAAGATGACGACGGCGGGAGACCGGGTTGCGAGCGCTGCCTTGAACGCGCGGTCAATCACCATGGGCGCCTGGTCCGGGCTGTTGACCTGCTGGCGGAAACCGGAGGCGACATCCTTGAACAGGCTCTGCAGGTCGATTTCCTGCTGGTACGCAGAACCCAGTACGGTCTGGCTCTGCTGCCCCACCAATGCAACCACGGGCACGCTGTCCATCCGGGCGTCATACAGGCCGTTGAGCAGGTGCACGGCTCCCGGGCCCTGCGTGGAGAGCACCACGCCAACGCGGCCGGTGTACTTGGCATGGCCAACCGCCATGAAGGCGGCGTTCTCCTCGTGGCGGGCCTGGATGAACTCCGGTGACCCGGCGCGCCGAAGCGCGCCGAGCACCGGGTTGATCCCGTCACCGCTGTAACCGAACACGCGATCGACGCCCCACGCCGCCAACCGCTCAACAACGCCGTCAGCTACCAGCCGGTCCGCCATCAGCCGGCTGTCGGTACCGTTGGCCCGACTGGCCAGCGCAGCAACGCCGCCACCGGTCCGCCGTCGA
>NZ_JAROKN010000026.1:0-43833 GCF_029455255.1 Arthrobacter vasquezii
ACGACGGCGCCGCACACCGCGCCGATGATTGCGGCGGCAAGGCCCTCGACATCCGTGAAGATCAGCGCGCACAGTGGTCCGGCGAGCGCCGCGAGGACAACACCGAGCGGCCCGACCATGCGGTCAGGCCAGGGCAGCAGGGCCGTGGCGATTGCGATCAGGACGCTGATTCCCGTCACGAGGGTGACACCGGAGCTTCCCGCGTTCACTCCGAGGTTCTCGGCAGCGACCCAGCCGGCGCCGAGTGCGATGAGCAGCACGCCGGAACTCGCGCCGAGCGTTGATTCGAGGCGGTGACTCTGGCCGGTACCCCGGAGGAGCTGAATGAGGAAGATTGCCCCGACACCGAGGGCCACAGCAACCGGGAGCCAGGTCAGCGCTGCCCCCGAGGGGGAGAAGTAGGCGGCGGCGGTGGCCGCAAGGGCGCTCAGCGCGATGGCCGCGGATTGGCTCTTGCGCGCCGGGACTCCCAGCAGATGCGGCCACCCGATCGCGGCCACGAGGATCAGAACAACGACGGCGACGGCGCTCACCGTCAGCGACACGTAAGAAGCGCCGACGACAGCTATCAGTGCTACCGCCGCAACCAGTGCCGCCATCATCATTCTCACCCCTGCAATACTGCACTACCCACGCGTGAGGCGTCGAAAGCGGCAAATCCGTCCGTGGCCTTCCCGGCGGGATCATTCCCGCGGTGTAGCGAGGGATCAGCCGTTTCGGACGCGATGTTACGGGGGTGCCCCGGGTCACACCGGTATACTGGACTGCAATCCGCTGTCGGCCTGCCGGAACGTCCTGCTGTTTTCGGCACGCGGTCACCGCTGCGCCCGCCCGATGATGCGCGTCCCAATCCCTGGAGGACACATGCCGCACATCCTGATGCTGACGAACAGCCCCGGCTCCTCCGTGGAGATCCTCCCGGCGCTCGAGCTCCTCAACCACAAGGTGCACATCCTTCCCGCCGAGCCCACCGCGCTGCTCGAAACTGAACCGTCCGACGTCGTCATCATCGATGCGCGGAAGGACCTGGTGGGCGCCCGCTCACTGACGCAGCTGCTGCGCGCCACAGGGCTCAGTGCTCCGCTGATGCTGGTTCTCACCGAAGGCGGCATGGCGGCCGTAGCCGCCAACTGGCTGGCCGATGACGTCGTCCTCGACTCCGCCGGCCCGGCGGAGGTAGAGGCGCGGCTGCGCCTTGTCATTTCTCGGGCACATACCGCGGCCGAGGAGGTATCGAGCGAGATCCATGCCTCCGGCGTCGTCATTGATGAGGCCAGCTATACCGCGCGGGTGGGCGGCGAGCCGATGAACCTCACCTACAAGGAGTTCGAGCTCCTGAAGTACCTCGCGCAGCATCCCGGCCGGGTTTTCACCCGTGACCAGCTGCTGCATGAGGTGTGGGGCTACGACTACTACGGGGGCACCCGGACCGTCGACGTGCACGTGCGAAGGCTGCGGGCCAAGCTGGGCCCGGACCATGAGCAGTTGATCGGCACCGTGCGGAACGTCGGCTACCGGTTCACGCTCAGCCGCCAGAGCGGTGACTCGGCAGTCAGTCAGCAGGCATAACGTCAGCCGGCAGGCATAAACAAAGGCTCCCTCCCGCGCTGCGGAGAAGGAGCCTTTGTGTTTGTGGAGGACATACGGGTCGAACGTATCGAGGGCGCCCCACTGGCGCATCCCCCCGGTTGCACTCTTTCGAACGCTTGAAAAGCCTACCCCACGCCGCCCGACGCCGCCAAAATCCTCCCGGAATGGTGGTGCCCGCGGCTACGCTAATCAGATGACTGCAGCTGACGCACCCACCTGGCCCATCCGCACCATCGGCGGTGTCCCACGCGCTGAGGTCCTGCAGGACATCCTCGGCCTCGCCCGTGCTGCGGAAGACGCGGACGGCAACCCTCCGCTGTCCGAACAGACGCTGGTCAACCTGCGTACCTCCTCAGGACATCCGGATTCTCTGCTGGTGTTTGCAACTTATGCCAGTGACGGAAACGGCATCGGCGAGGCGGGTGAGGAGCTGGCCGGCGTCGCCGTCGTCAGCCTTCCACGTGGCGAAAGCCAACCCGGCGTGCTTGAGCTCGTGGTCCGGCCCACCTACCGCAACCAGGGCGTTGGCAGCAGCCTGGTGCGCGTGCTGCAGGACCGCCGGTTGCCGGACCTGCGGGTGTGGTCGCACGGGAATCATGCGGCCGCCGTCGAACTCGCCGGCAAAGCCGGGTTCATCCCGGTCCGTGAACTGTGGCGGATGCGGCAGACGCGCGCCGCACTCGAAGCGACAGTGCCCGACGCCGTGGTGCCTGACGGAGTGCGCCTGCGCACCTTCGAACCGGGCAAGGATGAGCAGGCCTGGCTTGAAGCGAATGCTGCCGCCTTTGCACACCATCCTGAACAGGGCGCCATGACCCGTGAGGACCTGGAGTCGCGGATGGCGGAGGACTGGTTCGATCCACAGGGTTTGATCCTTGCGGTCCGGGAGTCGGACGGGGAGCTGCTCGGTTTCCACTGGACCAAGGTGCACCCCCGCAGCGGCAAACACCCTGCCATCGGCGAGGTGTACGTCGTGGGAGTGACTCCCGCTGCGCAGGGCATGGGACTCGGAAAGGCCTTGACGATTGCCGGAATTGAACACCTGCACTCGCTCGGGCTGCAGGCCATCATGCTGTACGTCGACGCGGACAATACGGCCGCCGTCGCGCTGTACCGTTCGCTGGGCTTCACCCGGTGGGACGTGGACGTCATGTACGCACCAGGTAATACAGCCGGCAACTTGTAAGGTTGAGCAGGGCCTTCACCTGTCCTGCCAGGGCAGGCAGCGCCCCACGCCGGAACCACCAAAGGAGACACTATGGAAGCCGAAACCGCCGCCCGGGTACCGGCACGGTACGGATCATCCGAAGTAGCTCCCGCCCGGGCCACCCAGGACCGCATCGACATCCCGGAGTTCGCCCCGAGCCTGCTGCCGTCAGGCGATATATCCGCCGACCGCTTCCTGGACCGCGAGCTGAGCTGGCTGCACTTCAACGCCCGAGTACTGGACCTCGCCGAAGACCCGGACCTGGCGCTGCTGGAACGCGTCAACTTCCTGTCCATCTTCGCCTCCAACCTGGACGAGTTCTTCATGGTCCGCGTGGCCGGCCTGAAGCGCCGGATCGCCACCGGGCTGGCCGTCCCGTCCGCCGCCGGCCTCAGCCCCATTGAGCAGCTCGAGACGATCATGGCCGACGGCCTCGCGCTTCAGCGCCGCCATGCCGCCATCTTCGCCGAGCACATCCGGCCCGCACTCACCGGAGAGAACATCCACCTCACCACGTGGGATGAGCTGGATGAAGTTGCACGGCAGGATCTGAACAAGCTGTTCGCCGAGAAGGTCTTCCCCATCCTGACGCCGCTCGCTGTCGATCCGGCGCACCCGTTCCCGTACATTTCCGGGCTCTCTCTGAACCTCGCCGTCGTCGTGCGTAATCCGGTGAGCGACAAGGAACTCTTCGCTCGCGTGAAGGTACCCGACCAGCTGCCGCGGCTGATCTCCGTTGACGGGCCGCGCGCGGGGAACGTGGCAGGCCGGACTGCCCGTTTCATTCCGCTGGAGGAGGTCATTGCGGTCCATCTGGACCAGCTGTTCCCCGGCATGGAGGTCCTCGAGCACCATACCTTCCGGGTTACCCGCAATGAAGACCTCGAGGTTGAGGAGGATGACGCCGAGAACCTGCTGCAGGCGCTCGAGAAGGAGCTGCTGCGGCGTCGGTTCGGCCCGCCCGTCCGGCTTGAGGTCACCACGGACATCAACCCCAGCATCCGCGCCCTGCTCTCCCGCGAGCTTGGTGTTGAGGATGCGGAGGTCTATGACCTGCCCGCTCCCCTGGACCTGAGGGGCCTCAGCGTCATCGCCCGTATTGACCGCGGCGACCTCCACTATCCGAAGCACGTGGCGCACACCAGCCGGGACCTCAATGAGAGTGAAACCTCGAAGGCCGCAAACGTGTTCGCAGCGATGCGGCGCCGGGACATCCTCCTGCACCACCCGTATGATTCCTTCTCCACTTCGGTGCAGGCTTTTCTCGAACAGGCCGCGGTGGACCCGAAGGTCCAGGCGATCAAGCAGACGCTGTACCGGACCTCCGGTGACTCCCCCATTGTCGATGCGCTGATTGATGCTGCTGAGGCGGGCAAGCAGGTGCTCGCGCTGGTGGAGATCAAGGCCCGCTTCGACGAGCAGGCGAACATCTCCTGGGCGCGGAAGCTGGAACAGGCAGGCGTGCATGTCGTGTACGGCATTGTGGGCCTGAAAACCCACTGCAAGCTCTCCCTCGTGGTACGCCAGGAAATCGACGGACTCCGCCGCTACTGCCACATCGGCACCGGCAACTATCACCCGCGCACTGCCCGCTACTACGAGGACCTCGGGCTGCTCACCGCCAACCACCAGGTGGGCGAGGACCTCTCACGGCTGTTCAACCAGCTCTCCGGCTACGCCCCGAAGTCGACCTTCAAACGGCTTCTCGTAGCGCCGCGCTCGGTCCGCTCCGGCCTGATTGAACGCATCGAGCAGGAAATCGCCAACAGTCAGGCCGGCCTCGAAGCCCGCGTCATCATCAAGGTGAACTCGATCGTTGACGAGTCACTGATCGACTCCCTGTACCGGGCCTCGCAGGCCGGAGTTCGGGTGGACGTGATAGTGCGCGGCATCTGCTCGATACGTCCCGGCGTTCCGGGCCTCAGCGACAACATCACCGTCCGGTCTGTTCTCGGCAGGTTCCTGGAGCACTCACGTGTCTTCGCATTCGCGAACGCAGGAGATCCGGCGGTATTCATTGGTTCAGCTGACATGATGCACCGCAACCTCGACCGCCGGGTCGAGGCGCTGGTCCAGCTGTCCTCACCCGAACACATCACCTACCTGCTGTCACTGATGGACCGCTACCTCGACAGCGGCACGGCGAGCTGGCACCTGGACAGCGACGGAGAGTGGATCCGGCACCACAAGGACGACGACGGCAATCCCCTGAGCGACGTGCAGTCGTGGTTATTGGCCTCCCGTTCCCGCAGCCGTCTGCGGCCCGCCCGCCAGTGATGACGCAGCCGGACACAGCGGTAGAGAGCAGGCAGAGCAAGAAGGGCGCCGCCGTCGTCGCTGCCGGTGCACTGTGCTGGCGCAGGCGCTCGGGTGCGCTGGAAGTCCTTCTCATCCATCGTCCCCGCTATGACGATTGGTCCTGGCCGAAGGGCAAGATCGACGCGGGTGAGACCACACCCGAGTGCGCCGTACGCGAGGTCCGTGAGGAAATCGGCATTACGGTGCAGCTCGGCATCCCTTTGCCGACCATCGAGTACCCGGTGGCGTCCGGGCTGAAGGTGGTGCATTACTGGGCAGCGAAAGTTGACACCGCCGCCCCCCAACCGGATGGCAAGGAGGTGGACGACTTCCTGTGGTGCTCTCCCGAACGCGCCGCCGAGCTGCTCAGCAACCCCTCGGACAGAGAGCCGCTGAACGCCCTGGTTGAAGCGTTTGCTGAGGACCGTCTGGCCACCTGGCCGCTGATCATCGTCCGCCATGCGAAGGCCAAGCCGCGGTCCTCGTGGACCCGCGCAGAGGGCGAGCGACCGCTGGCCGCGTCCGGGCGGCGGCAGGCACAGGCCGTCAGCCGACTGCTCGAGGCCTGGTCCCCCGAGCGCATCATCAGCAGCCCGTGGGACCGCTGCGTGCAGACGATCATGCCGTATGTGAAGCGTTCCGACGCGAAACTGAAACTCGTGGACGCCATTACGGAACGCGACGCCGCCCGCAAGCCTGGACGGGCCAGCAACACCGTTGAGAAGCTGTTCGACCGGCGCGTTCCGGTGGCTGTGTGCAGCCACCGCCCGGTGCTGCCGCTGCTGTTCGACGTACTCCGTGGGCACATGCCGTCCCAGCTGGGCGAGCTGCTGCCGGCGTCGGATCCGTACCTGGCTCCCGGTGAGGCGATCATCTGCCAGGTCAATTGCAGGAAGGCTGGCAAGGTTGTCTCCGTCGAGCAGTTCCGTGCCTACGACGACTGATTCCGGCCGTGTGGGATCCGGTCTTAGACTAAATGCCGTGACTACTCCGGTTCCCACACCCTACGAAGACCTGCTCCGCGACGTCCTGGCTAACGGGACCCCGAAATCGGACCGGACCGGCACCGGAACGCGCAGCGTTTTCGGGCGGCAGCTGAGGTTCGACCTCGCGGAGTCCTTCCCGCTCATCACCACGAAGCGGGTGCACTTCAAGTCAGTGGCCCTGGAGTTGCTCTGGTTCCTTCGCGGCGACTCCAACGTGTCCTGGCTTCAGGAACGCGGGGTGCGGATCTGGAACGAATGGGCTGATGAGGACGGCGAACTTGGCCCCGTCTACGGCGTCCAGTGGCGTTCGTGGCCCACGCCCGATGGCGGCCACATCGACCAGATTGAACGCCTCATCGATGGGTTGAAGACCAACCCTGACTCCCGGCGGCACATCGTCTCGGCCTGGAACGTTGCGGATATCGAGAGCATGGCACTGCCTCCCTGCCACGCCTTCTTCCAGTTCTACGTGGCGGACGGCAAGCTTTCCTGCCAGCTCTACCAGCGCTCCGCGGACACCTTCCTCGGCGTACCGTTCAACATTGCGTCCTACGCGCTGCTCACCCTCATGGTGGCGCAGCAGGTGGGCCTTGAGCCCGGCGAGTTCGTCTGGACCGGCGGCGATGTCCACATCTATGACAGCCATGTTGAGCAGGTTGCCGAACAGCTCTCCCGCGAGCCCTACCCCTACCCCGCACTGCGCCTGAACCGGAAGCCCGAGAGCATCTTCGACTATGAGCTTGAGGATTTCACGGTGGAGAACTACCAGCACCACCCGACCATCAAGGCGCCGATCGCCGTATGAGCGAGGCCCTGAGCGCCGCTGCGCTGGTCGGCAGCCCTGTTGTAGGGATGATCTGGGCACAGACAGTGGACGGCGTCATCGGCCGGGACGGCACCATGCCGTGGCACCTGCCCGAGGATCTGGCACACTTCCGGCGCACCACGCAGGGGCATCCCGTCATCATGGGACGGCGCACCTGGGAGTCCTTCCCGGAGAAGTACCGCCCATTACCCGGCCGCACCAACATTGTGGTGAGTAGACAGGATCCGGACCCGGTAGAATACCGGGGCGCCGTCGTCGTCGGCTCGCTAGAAGAGGCCGTCAGCGAGGCCCAGCGCAGTGAGGGTGCCGACGAGATCTGGATCATCGGCGGCGGTCAGGTGTATGCGGAAGCGGCCCAGCACGCGAACGCCGCTTATGTCACGGTGATCGACTCAGCGCAGGAGGGTGACACCTACGCTCCTGCACTCGCGAATTCCTGGAATCTCGCCGGAGTTGAGCCGTCCGAGGGCTGGACCACCGCGCAGAACGGAACCCGGTTCCGGATTAGCCTGTGGACCCGGGCGGAGCAAGGTGGGCAGCCCTCCCCATCGCGGGATACCCGCCCCGCTGGGTAGTCTCAGTAGCGGGACGAAGATCAGGCAAGGTAAGAGGCACGGGGAAAAATGACTGGGACGCTGGGGGCAAACCCGGATCAGCTGCGCTCGCTGGCGCAACACTGCAGTGCAGGGGCACAGTCCCTGCTCGACATCTCCGCCAGCGTCTCCGCGGTGGTCAACAATCCCGGGTTCTGGAAGGGCACTGACGCGGATCAGACCCGCCAGCGGTGGAATACCGTGCTGCGGGTGCAGATCCTCTCCGCCTCCACGAGCCTCGACCGCGCCAAGTCCGAACTGCTGGAGCAGGCCGCGGACCAGGAGCGCACAAGTTCAGACGCTGATGGGGCTGGCGGGCCGGGCATGACACCGGCGGGCGGATCGGAACGTATGCCCATCCCCGGAGAAGACGGTAACGTGCCGGGTCCGGACTGGTTACTCGGTCCCGATTCGCCGTTTCGTGACGGCTGGGATATGTACCAGCTCATCAAGGCGTTCCCGAACATGCGCGCGGGGCTCTTCGACATCGGCGCGATGCTGACGCCGGCTCTGCGGAGCGGCTTCGGCGACCCTGCCGCCTGGACTGCGCTGCGCAACTCGAACATGCTCAGCGGCTTCTTCAACACCTCCGGCGACCTCTTCGACGGGAACTGGCATACGGCGCTGAACCTGACTGAAGGCTCCCGAGCCTTCGCTGCATTCGATGTGCTGGGCAAGGGGCTCGGCGTCGTCGGCACCGGGCTGGACCTGTACGACACGATCAACCACCTGAATAACGGGGACACGGGCGATGCACTTTACTCCGGTGCCAAAACGGTTCTCGGGGTCGCCTCCTTCCTTCCCCCACCAGTAGGCACAGTCGCCATGGTGGCCAGTGGAGCCCTTGCCATCTATGACAACGTTCCGGTGGTGCACGACGCCGTCAATGCTGTGGGCGGGGCAATCGCCGATACCGCTGAGGATGTGGGCGGCGCCCTTTCCGACGGCGCCGAAGCCGTCGGTGATTTCTTTGGTTTCTAGGACTTCAATCGCACGAGGAGCAGCACGATGACCGAGACCGTGTCGAAGCCTGAGCAGGCCGACAGCCCGTATCCCGACGCCATCGGATTCGGGTTCGCCGAGGTGGCAGCTCTGCTGAGCCTCGCTCCGGGCGCAGCCGCAACGGCGAGTGCCGCAGCTTTGCGGGTGAGCGATGAAGTCGGTGACACCCGCATGGTTGCGGCGGGCGGCTCCTCCCTTGTGGCACGCGGCCTGGCCTTTGCTGACAGCGACGGCGTGCTCTCGGTCGGCGGCCCTGTGGCTGCGGTGACCCGTGCGCTCACCACGGCGCAGCGCCGGATCGAGATCAGCCTCGTTGCGCCCAATTACTCGGACAGCGTGATCTCCATCGAATCGGCGGAGTACGAGATCCTGATGCAGCCGCGCAGCCATCTCACCTGGTTTGCGATGGCCAAGCGGCCGGACATCACCGGCGCCGAGGCGAATTTCTTCATCGTGCAGTCGCACTGTGCTGAGCATCCGGACGGCGGTGCACTGGTGAAGAACCGGGAGACCCCTGAGGCCGGTGAGTTGCTGATCAAGGTGGAAGAGGGCGCCTGGACTGTTGGACGCCGACTGCCGGGCGCGGATTCCGTTGAATCAAAGCGGGGCCTGTCCGACAGCGATGTGCTGGCCCAATTACGCGCACTACGACAGGACTGAAGCATTGGTCTACAACGCCGAGCGGGAACGCCGGGATGCCGCAACAAGGGCCGCACACGAGGATCAGGTGGCGCGGACCGGTGAGAATCGAGTGCTGACGCGCGGGATCAACGGTGAACTCGTCAGCTATACCCGCGATGAGTACGGTGTGGGGCGTCTCGGGTTGGGTCCGCGCATCAACACGCGCTGGGGGCATCTTGTCTATGTTCTCGCTATTGCGGTCATCATTGGCATCTTTGTCTACCTTCCCCTGCGGAACCTTCTGGTTGAGGGCGATTCAGGGATGCTCGGATTCCTTGTTATTCCGGCTCTCCTGTTGATACTCGAGATCTTCGCCGTCAGAAACCTCGTGCGGGAGTGGCGCGCACACAAGCTGCGCGAGGCGCGCGGGCTGCCGCGGCCCGCCTACTGAGCCGCGCGGCATCGTCGCCCTACGGCTGTGACGTAACTGACCGGCACGAGAGTGGCATCCTCGCCTAAACTGGAGGCATGACAACCGCTGCGCACCTGTCCTCGTCCGCGCCCTCCGTCGGTTTGGTCGGCTGGCGTGGGATGGTCGGCTCCGTCCTGATGCAGCGCATGCAGGATGAGGGCGATTTCCGTCTCATCAACCCGGTCTTTTTCTCCACGTCCAATGCCGGTGGCGCCTCGCCGTCGTTCGCCGAGGGCGCCGGTCCGCTGCAGAATGCCTATGACGTCGAGGCCCTGGCAAAGCTGCCCATCATCGTTTCCGCCCAGGGCGGCGGGTACACCTCAGAGGTGTACCCCAAATTGCGCGACGCCGGGTGGGACGGCCTGTGGATCGACGCCGCCTCCACGCTGCGCATGGAGGAGAGCTCCATCATTGTGCTGGACCCGGTGAACCGGGACGTGATCGATGCCGGGCTCGCCCGCGGTGTCCGCGACTTCATCGGCGGCAACTGCACGGTCTCCTGCATGCTGATGGGCCTCGGCGGGCTGTTCAGAAACGGCCTGGTTGAGTGGGGAACCTCCATGACTTATCAGGCAGCCTCGGGCGGCGGAGCCCGGCATATGCGCGAGCTGCTGAACCAATTCGGGTCCATCCACGGCGCAGTCGCCCAGAATCTGGCAGACCCGGCGTCAGCAATTCTCGACATCGACCGCGCAGTGCTGACCCAGCAGAAGAATCCGGCCATGGACGCCTCCCAGTTCGGGGTGCCGCTTGCCGGATCGGTGATCCCCTGGATCGACGCGGACCTCGGCAACGGGCAGTCCAAGGAAGAGTGGAAGGCCGGCGCGGAAACCAACAAGATCCTCGGCAAGGACACCGACGGAGCCCGGATCCCCTTCGACGGACTGTGCGTACGGATCGGCGCCATGCGCTCCCACTCGCAGGCACTCACGCTGAAACTCACCGAAGACCTGTCCGTGAGTGAGATCGAAACACTGATCGACCAGGACAACGAGTGGGCAACCGTGGTCCCGAACACCAAGGAAGCCACCCTGCGGGGCCTTACACCGGTAGCTGCCAGCGGAACCCTGGAGATTCCGGTTGGACGAATCCGCAAGCTCGAAATGGGGCCGGAATACATCAGCGCGTTCACCGTGGGAGACCAGCTCCTGTGGGGGGCTGCCGAGCCGCTTCGCCGCGCGCTCCTGATCGCAACCGGCAATCTCTAGGGCTGCTTCCCTACCGGGGTCTAACCCGGCTGCTCCGGTCTGCCGGCGTAAATACTTTCACGACCCGCTGCTGTCTGCCATGGGTTGCTGTGCCGACCCAGTTTCGGGACTAATGATGATCAGATCAAGATAGGCCTTGAGTGTTTGCGGGACATCAACGTCCTCCGGATTGAGAAGCCACTGGGTTTGAATGCCGTCCCACAGGGCAACAATCGTGGGTCCGGCGATGCCCGGGTCAATGCCGGGCCGCAGTCGTCCGATGCTGGCTAGATAACGCAGTTCGTTGCTGTACTCCCCTCTGAGGCGCTCAAAGCGCTTCACGAAGTACTCCCGGGCGGGGTGGTCCTCGGTGGTCGCTTCTCCACACAGCACCGAGTAGAGCTCGATCAGATGGGGAACGCCTTCGTTATTCTTCGCTTGCTGAACGACGACCTCGGTGAAATGCTCGCGCGTCCCCGGGGTGTCAGGACTGATTTCGTCACGGTACTCAAGGACAGCCACAAGAAGCTGCGCCTTGGTTGGAAAATGATGCAGCAGTGTCGTCTGTGCGATTCCAGCCCGGTCGGCAACGTCCTGGATGCTCCCGGCGCTGTAGCCCTTGGACCCGAACACGGCTACCGCAGCCTCCAGGATTTCACGCTGGCGCGCGGCAGTTTTCGCGTAAGGTCCGCGTGTGCCTCCCCGGGCAGTTGACTTGGTTTGCATGGAGCCAAGTCTAGGTGGCCTAAATATAGAGTAACTACTCGTTTTTCATGTTATCCTCGTCATATCGACATCCTGAACTCTTGACTACGCCCTCGCGGTTGCGAGACGAACTCTGAGACGAGAACGCGTACCACCTATCACTCGGCACCCCGGGTCGAAGCTGGTGCTCGGATTGAAGTTGCGCAACGTCGTCGCCGTTCCCATAGGCACGGTCGGCGCTATAGGCACCCATTCAACAGGCAAGGAGGCCTCCTGATGGCTACCCTGAATCAGGCCCATACCCCGCCGCGCTCGGCGGGGCGATCGCCGAGAACGGCGCAGAAGGGACGCAGCACACGTAAGGCGGTAGCCGTCTTCGTTGCACCCTTCGCAGTGCTCTTTCTCCTCTTCTACGCGGCGCCCATCATCTTCGCGGTCATCCAGTCGCTCCTGACGGTTGAGCGTGAAGGAACGTTCGGTCCGCCGCAGCAGGTCTTCGGCGGTCTCAGCCAGTACGCGCTCGTCTTCCAGGACCAGGCGTTCTGGGCCTCCGTGGGCCGGGTACTGCTCTTCGGTGTAGTGCAGGTGCCGATCATGCTGGGCATGGCGCTGCTGTTTGCACTACTGCTCGATTCGCCGCTGCTCAAGGGAAAGAAGTTCTTCCGCCTCGCGTTCTTCGCCCCGTACGCGGTGCCGGGCGTCATCGCGGCAATCATGTGGGGATTCCTCTACTCCCCCTCACTCTCGCCATTCAGTGCGGTCACCTCGGAAATCAACTTCCTCGACGGTTCCCTGGTCCTGTGGTCCATCGCGAACATCGTCACCTGGGTGTACGTGGGCTATAACATGCTCATCATCTACGCGTCGCTGCTCGCTATTCCCACGGAAATCTACGAGGCGGCACGGCTTGACGGCGCCTCCAACGCGCAGATCGCCTGGCGGATCAAGATCCCGCTGGTGACTCCGGCTATCATCCTCACGGCCGTTTTCTCCATCATCGGCACGCTGCAGCTCCTCGCCGAACCCCAGACCCTGCGCAGCTTCAGCTCGGCGATCAGCAGCACCTACACACCGAACCTCGCGGTCTACACCACCGCTTCTGTGCCCAACTACAACCTGGCCGCTGCGTTTTCCGTCGTTCTGGCACTGGCCACGTTCATCCTCTCCTTTGTCTTCCTGAAGGCAACCCAACGGAAGGTATCCCAATGAGCGCGCCAACCGTTCCCCTGTCGACCGCGGAGAAGATCCATTCCCGCGGACCCCGGCAGAGTGTCATGTCTCGCGCCGCGGCGATGCTCATCATGGGCGTCTTCACCCTCTACTTCCTGACCCCGATCTGGTGGCTGCTCGTCACCTCCACGAAGTCCGGCAGCGAAATCACAGGGACGGCAGCGCTCTGGTTCACACCGAACTCCATCTCGACGTTCTTCACCAACCTCATCGGGCTCTTCCAGTATCAGGATGGGTTGTTCGTCAAATGGTTGGCCAACAGCGCCCTCTACGCGGGAGCTGGCGCGGTGCTCGGCACGATCATCGCCGCCATGTGTGGCTATGCCCTGTCCAAGTACGAGTTCAGGGGCCGGGAACTCATCTTCAATGTTGTCCTAAGCGGTGTGTTGGTGCCCGCCACCGCGCTGGCCCTGCCGCTGTTCCTGATCTTCAGCGAGGTCAATCTGACCAACACGTATTGGGCGGTCTTCCTCCCCAGCCTTGTGAGCCCCTTCGGTGTCTACCTCGCGCGGATTTATGCCGCGGCTTCGGTTCCCGGGGAACTCCTCGAGGCAGCCCGGCTGGACGGCTCCGGTGAGGTGCGTACCTTTTTCACTGTCTCCAGCCGCCTGATGGCGCCGGCGCTGGTAACGATCTTCCTGTTCCAGTTCGTCGCCATCTGGAACAACTTCTTCCTCCCGCTGATCATGCTGCGCGACCAGGCCCTCTTCCCGGTGACGCTGGGTCTGTACGCGTGGAACAGCCAAATCAGCCAGATCCCTGAACTGCGCACGTTCGTGATTATCGGCGCGCTCGTCTCCATCGTCCCGCTCATCATCGCTTTCCTCGGCCTGCAGCGCTTCTGGAGCAGCGGACTCAGCGCCGGAAGCGTCAAGTAACCAGACTGCAAGACCCTAAGAAACCGCCGGAAGGCACACGCCTGCCGGCCTCATCCATACACAAAGGAAAAACAGAATGCGTATGCATCACGGAAAGACCACCGTCGCCGTCGTCATGGTCTCTGCCCTGGCCCTCGCGGGCTGCGCCAGTGGAGGCGACTCCGCCGGAGCGCCTGAAGCAGCGGCGTGTGAGCCCTCTACCGAGCCGGTGGAGCTCACCTACACCGCATGGGTTCCGGGCATGGACCAGGTAGTGGAGCTGTGGAACGAAGAAAACCCGGACATCCAGGTGACAGTCCAGACGGGCCCCAATGGAAACGCCGGCACGTACCGGAACTTCTTCAACCAGCTGCAGGCGGGCAACGCACCTGACCTGGGTCAGATCGAGTACGACGCACTCCCCAACTTCCGCGTTCAGGACGGCCTCGAGAACATCGCGGCCTGCGAAGGTATCGCCGAAGCGAGTGACCAGTTCATCGACTGGACCTGGAACCAGGTGACCTTCGGAGAAGAAGATGCCGTCTACGCGGTCCCGCAGGACAGCGGTCCCATGGCCCTCTTCTACCGCGCGGACCTCTTCGGGCAGGCCGGGATAGAGGTTCCGACCACCTGGGAAGAGTACGCGGCCGCGGCCGATCAGATCCGCGGGGAAGGCGGTTACATCCACAACTTCCAGCGCGCGGACGTGAACTGGTTCGCCGGCCTCGTCTGGCAGGCGGGCGGCCAGTGGTTCAGCAGCGAGGACGACGGCTGGGAGGTCAACCTGACCGGTGAAGAGTCCATGGAGGTGGCCGAGTACTGGCAGGGACTGCTCGAGGGCGACCTCGTCTCCACAGTGCCCTCCTTCTCCGACGAGTGGAACGCCTCCATCAGCGAGGGCGAGCAGTGGACCTGGATCTCAGCGGTCTGGGGCACCAGGCACCTGCAAAGCGCTGCCCCCGACAGCGCCGGCAAGTGGGCAGTTGCCCCGATGCCGCAGTGGGATGCGGGCCAGAGTGCTGCCAGCAACTGGGGAGGCTCCACCACAGCAGTACTGAAGGGCTCCGACCACCCCTACGAGGCCTCACAGTTTGCACTGTGGCTGAATACCGATCCCGAAGCACTGGCTCTCGCGAACGAGCTCGGCGGGCTGTACCCGGCAGCTACCGCCGGCGCAGACCTCGAAGCGTTCAGCGGTGAGTCCGAGTTCTTCGGCGGACAGGCTGTCTATGACGTCTTCGCTGAAGCTTCCAAGAACGTGGACCCTGAATTCACCTGGGGACCAACGATGACCCAAACCTATACAGACGTTTCCGACGGCTTCGGCGCCGCCATCGCAGGCGAGTCCACCCTCATGGAAGCCCTCCAACGCGGTGAACAGCAAACCATTGAGTCACTGAAGGCGCAGTCCATTCCTGTAGTCGAGTAACGCGTCGCAGGAACCAGTTTGCCCACTCAATCGGCCTGACACGGTTGATTGAGTGGGCCCCTTCACGGCCGGGCATTTCTGTCAATCATTACGGCCGTCGCAACCATAATCGTCCTCCATCCTCGTAGCGTGGAGACCTCACTGAAGGAGCCGTCAAAGTGATCCCCCGCCGTTCTGAAGTTGCCGCCTACATCACCGATACCGCCCCCGGCGGAGGAAACCGCCTCCCTGCACGGTCCTGGCTGCGCAGCGACGCTCCGTCACTGACGCTCGACGGTGAGTGGCGCTTCCGCCTCCTCCCCGGCGTGCCCGGCACGCCCGGCGGTCGAGGCTTCCTCCCCCAGGGCGAGGCGCCCGAGAGGATGGCCACAGAAGAGTACGACGACGCCGCGTGGGACACGTTGCCCGTTCCATCGCACTGGGTGCTTGAAGGTGACGGTGCCTACAGCCGCCCGATCTACACGAATGTCCAGTTCCCCTTCCCATGCGACCCGCCGTTCGTCCCTGATGAGAACCCGACCGGGGACTACCGCCGCACCTTCGAGATTCCGGCGGAGTGGGTCCAGGCTGAACGCATCGTGTTGCGCTTCGAGGGCGTCGAATCCCGCTACAAGGTATGGGTCAACGGCGAAGAGATCGGCTGGGGGGCAGGCAGCCGTCTGGCCCAAGAATTCGATGTCACGCCAGCTTTTCGGGCCGGAACCAATACGATCGCCGTCCGCGTCCATCAGTGGTCCGCTTCAAGCTACGTCGAGGATCAGGACCAGTGGTGGCTCCCGGGCATTTTCCGCTCCGTAACACTTCAGGCACGCCCGGCTGGTGGAATTGAGGATTTCTGGCTCCGCACCGGTTACCACGACGGAATCGGGACGCTCGATCCAGAGGTGATCGCACCGGCGTCGTCATTCCCCATCCGCCTCAGCATCCCGGAGCTCGGGATCGACGTGGAGTGGGCCAAACCCGCGGATGTCGCGCCGCTTGAGGTGGGCAGCGTCCAGGCCTGGTCCGCCGAAATACCGCAACTCTACGACGCGACTGTCGCCAGCACCACGGAGACAATCGCGCTGAGGATCGGGTTCCGAACCGTAGAAATCATTGGCGACCAGTTCCTGGTTAACGGCCGTACAGTGACCTTCCACGGCGTGAACCGGCATGAGACCCACCCCGAACAGGGACGTGTATTCGACGAAGACTTCGCCCGCGAAGACCTTCTACTCATGAAGCGCTTCAATGTGAACGCCATCCGCACAAGCCACTATCCGCCCCACCCGCGGCTGCTCGAACTGGCGGACGAGCTGGGCTTCTGGGTCATCCTCGAATGCGACATTGAGACGCACGGGTTCGAGCGGCACGACTGGGTCGGTAACCCGAGCGACGACCCTGCTTGGAATGATGCTTACCTCGACCGCATTGAGCGGACGGTGGAGAGAGATAAAAACCACCCGTCCATCGTCATGTGGTCCCTTGGTAATGAATCCGGTACGGGCGCGAACCTCGCTGCGATGTCCGCGTGGGTACATGCCCGGGACACCGGAAGACCCGTCCACTACGAAAGCGACTACACGGGCGCCTACACAGACGTTTACTCGCGCATGTACTCCACAGTGCCTGAAACGGAGACAATCGGCCGTGACGGCGACACCAATCCGCTGCTCGGCTGCTCGGCCGCCGAGGCTGCCCGGCAGCGTACCAAGCCGTTCATCCTGTGCGAGTACGCCCACGCGATGGGCAACGGCCCCGGTAACCTCTCACTCTACGAGGCGCTTGTCGACCGGTACCCGCGACTGCACGGCGGGTTCGTATGGGAATGGCGCGACCATGGACTCCGTACCCGCACCTCCGATGGGACCGAGTACTTCGCCTATGGCGGCGACTTCGGAGAAGAAATCCACGACGGAAACTTCGTCCTCGACGGTCTCGTACTCTCCGACTCCACACCGACCCCCGGCCTCTACGAGTTCAAGGCCGTCGTCGCCCCCATACGGATCTCCTTCGAATCACCGGGCGGAAAGGACGCTGGAAGCAAGCCCCTCCTACGCGTGCGGAATCTCCGCCATACCGCGAGCACCGAAGACCTCACCTTCCGTTGGCGGCTGGAGGATAACGGTGAGACGGTCGCCTCCGGTGAGCTCTCGATTCTCGGCCAGCACGGCGGGCCCCTCGAAGCCGGCGAGGAAGCAGTGCTCGCGCTGCCCACCACGGGGCAAGGCTGCCGGGGAGAGGCGTGGCTGACCGTCGAAGCCGTTCTCGCCAAGAACACGCCGTGGGCGGAAGCAGGACATGAGATCTCCGCCGCACAGATGCAGCTCGCTGAACGATCCGCGCCCGCCGGTCCGCGACCGGTCCTGGGTTCGCTTGCACCGGCCGTCGGCACCAACCGACTTGAGCTTGGCCCGGCCGTGTTCGACGACGGCCGCCTCGTCGCGCTGGCAGGCCTGACAGTAGAAGGCCCACGCCTGGAGCTCTTCCGCGCCCCCACCGACAACGACCGCGGCCGGTTAGTCGGCAGCTACATCGACTCGGACCCCTGGGCACCCGATGCCCACGGCGTCCCAGGCAACGGCCGACCTGGCCCGTCATCGGCGGAACGCTGGCACTCGGCCGGGCTGAACCGTATGCACGGAAGGGTTGAATCAATAGAAACCAAAACGGGCGCCGTGCACGTCCGCACCCGCTACGGGGCCGCGGACCAGGCCCGTTGCGTCACCGTCGATGAGACGTGGCAACTCGACGGACAGTGCCTATGGCTGCGCATCGATCTCCTTCCCAGCAGCGGCTGGGAAGGCGTCTGGCCACGCGCAGGAGTTCGTTTCGGTCTACCTGACACCGTGGACGGCGCCTCCTGGTTCGGTCTCGGCCCGCACGAATCCTACCCGGACAGTGTCCACGCGGCTTTGGTGGGGCGGTACCAGGCTGGTATCGACGAGCTCCCCGTCAAATACGGGCGCCCACAGGAAACAGGCCACCGCAGCGGCCTGCGCTCCCTCGATCTCCGCACCGGGGCCCACCCATGGCTGCGGATCGACGCGTTCCCGGATCCGCAGGGACGCCTGCCCGGTTTCACGCTGTCCCGACACACAGCCCAAGAGCTCGCCACCGCAGCGCACCCGCACGAACTACCAGCCTCGGATCGCTCCTGGCTTTATCTCGACGCAGCACAGCACGGGCTTGGCACCCGCTCATGCGGGCCGGATGTATGGCCAACAGCGGCTCTCGCCCCGGAAGCCCGCAGCCTGACCCTGCTCATGTCCGCCACTGCATAGCGGCCAGCCTGCGTGCGCCCTCTCGAGGAGACCGAGGAAGTTCGAATCTGTGTACTAGAAAAATGTCAGAGGTACGGTGCAGACTGTTCTGCATGACGCAGATTCCGGTAGATCAGATCCTTACGCGGTACTTTTCGGCGAGCGCCGCGGGCAGGCATCCCGCCACGGTTGAGCGCTACAGGCGCGTATTCGACCACCTGCGACTGTTTCTGGACCGGGAGGGCCACTCCACGGTCAGTCCGGATACGGCCGCGCTACTCGCCCTGGAGCGGCAGTTCGAGCCTGAGGGCGCCTTCGAGCGGATACTCGGTGCGGAAGAGCTCGTCTTCGCACTCCCCCGGTTCCTCAGCGCCGCGTGGCTGCTACCGGATTTCCACGACCGGCTCGCTCAGATCAGCCTGGTCTCACGGCTGGTCCAGTGGCTGTGCAGCCGGGAGCTGGTGGACAGCCGGTGGCACCGCCACGCCGTCATGCAGACCCGGGCGGCAGCCGAGAAAGCGCGGCGGCGGGCAACGACGTGAAGGGCAGGCGCCCTGCGGTGCAACGCTCCCCAGAACTAGTTCAGGGAACAGCCGATCAGCAGGGGTTCCGGGTGCAGACGGATGCCGAAGCGATCCTCCACACCATCGGCAACCAGCCGGGCAATACTCAGCAGGTCTTCCGCCGAGGCCTCGCCGCGGTTTGTGACGGCGAGGGTGTGCTTGGTCGACAACGCGGCCCTGCCGCCCGCCGCGCGGTGGCCGGCATCATCTGCCAGGCCAAATCCCTTGCCGAAACCTGCATGCTCGATGAGCCAGGCCGCACTGAGCTTCACGGAGCCGTTGGGCATCGGGTACCGGGGCGCCTCCGCCGGCAGGGACTCCGCCTCTGCCGCGTCGACAATCGGGTTGGTGAAGAATGATCCGGTGCTGTAGGTGTCGCGGTCTTCCGGGTCCAGCACCATGCCTTTCGTTGCACGCAGCTTGAGGACGGCACGTCGCACATCGGTGGCGTAGGTCCGTCCCCCGGCGTCGATACCGAGTTCGCGCGCCAGCTCGGCATACCGTACCGGTGCGCTCATGCGGCCGAGTCCCAGCTGGAACTGAACCGTGAGCACCACATAACGGGGAGATCCGGCGTCGGTCGTGCGCTTCAGGAGGGAATCCCGGTACCCGAACTTCAGGTCAAAGTTGGCCAGGGATTTGATGGACCTGGTCTCGCGGTCATACGTGCGCACCATGGCGATGGTGTGGGATACCTCTGATCCGTACGCGCCGACGTTCTGCACGGGTACCGCCCCGGTGGAACCGGGGATGCCAGAGAGCGCCTCCAGCCCGGAGTAAGCGTGCCGCACTGTGTACTCGACGAGCTCATCCCAGGGTTGGCCGGCCTGGGCGGTAACCATTACGCCTCCGCAGGTGGCGTCGTCGTCGTTCACTGTGAAGCCGGTCGAAGCAATTTTGACCACTGTTCCGGCGAAGCCGCTGTCCGCCACCAGCAGGTTCGAACCGCCGCCAATCAGCAGGAGCGGCTCCCCCGCCTCATCGGCGGAGCGGATCGCCTCGATGAGTTCCGCTTCAGTGCGTGCCACCACGAATTTGCGGGCGGGGCCGCCGACGGCCGACGTGGTGAACTGGGCGAGGGATGTCACCAGATCCGCACCACTGCCTGTGCCTTGACGAGCACCTTTTGTCCCCCGGCGGAGACGGTCAGGTCAATGCGCGCAGTCGAATTGTCCGGGTCCACAGCCCCGACAACTCCGACAACCTCGATGACCGCCCCGGCACTGCCAGGCTGCGCCGTGGTGTCCTCAACAACAACCGGCCGGGTGAAGCGGGTCTGGTAGTCGATCACGGCGGCGGGATCACCGATCCAGTCGGTTACTGCCTGGACCGCCGCGCCCATGGTGAACATGCCATGGGCGATGACTCCGGGTAGGTCCACACCCCGGGCAAAGGATTCATTCCAGTGGATGGGGTTGAAGTCACCGGATGCTCCTGCGTACTTCACCAGGTCCAGCCGGGTGACGTCGAGGGAGGAACGGCCGATTTCCTGGCCCACTTCAAGATCTGTCAGCGAAATTGTCATGCTTACTGCTCCTCCCCGCGCACCAGGATGGATGACGTGGTTGTTGCGGTTTTTTCACCTTCCACGGTGGAGATCTCAGCACGGGTGGTGATCATTGCTCCGCCGCCCATGGCCCGGACCTGATCGACGTGGAGTTCGGCAACCAGTTCATCCCCCGCGATGATCGGCCGGTGGTGGATGAACCGCTGGTCGGCGTGGACCACGCGGGTGAAATCAATGCCGGCCTCGGGATCGTTGATCAGCTGTGCGTCAGCCCGCTGGGCGATGATGATCGCGAAGGTGGGCGGCGCGACGACATCGCGGTGCCCCAGCGCGCGGGCGGCTTCCGGGTCGAAGTGCGACGGATGCGTCGCCTTCACTGCCTGGGCGAACTCGCGAATCTTCTCGCGGCCTACGGTGTAGACCTCACCAGCAGGGTAACTGCGCCCCTGGAGGTCGGGGTTGATCGTCATGAAACTCCTTATGATCCGGGCTTCCCGTCGCGGGCACGCCTGTTCAGGGTAACTGCTCGTCAGGCTACCGGCTGGTTGGGCCGGAACCATCCTTAGGCCGATGGCGGCGCTGCGCGTCACGTCCACGCACCACCAGGCCGGCCAGATGTGCCGCCATTCCCGCAATGATGATCGGCAGGGCCGCGAAGACCAGGGGATCTGTCTCGAGCATTGCTCCGGCGATGGCCAGCAGGATTCCGACGCCGGTGAGGATCAGCGCAGCGATGACGAGCCGGCGGTACAGCGGCGATCCGGTGTCCCAGGGCGTGTTCAGCATCCTTCAACCCTACCGAAGCGATTCCCGCCGGTGACCGGTTAGCGCCGGCGTCCATCGGCGGAACAGTCCCGGCACCCGCATGACCAGCGCCCAGTAGAGCACTCCCGCTACCAGGGAGGCTGCAACGCCTACCAAGGGATGGAGGTTTTCAAGGTGCGGGAACACGAGCCAGTGTACGAGGTAGATGTACAGCGATGCGCTTGCGAGCACCACAGTGAGTTGCTGAAGGACCGTGGGGACCGGGAGTCTGGGAACCCACACGAGCAGCAGCATCCCTGTCAGGAGGGTCATTTCGCGGGCCAGGTCCCCATAGAAGAAGCCGGGGATGCACAGTAGCGCAACCGCAGTGATCAGCAAGCGATGCGCGGTACGCCGTGCCTTCGCCACCGCCCACCCAAGGGCGAAGAGCCAGAGCGCGGGGGCAGTGTTCGGCACCTCGAGGTCAACGATGTTGAACCGCGTCAGCAGACCCGCGGCGGCCAATCCCAGCGGGAACCCGAAGGGAAAACGCCGTTCCAGCCGTGCAACGGGAGGAAGGGCAAGCAGTGCAACCACACAGACAAGGAGGTAGGTCAGCACCTCGACGAACCAGAAATGCCATTCAGGTGTGACTTCCTGCGGGCCGACGAGCGCGTTCAGCAGGAAGATATTGGCGACGCTGTAGTGATCGGTAATGATGTAGCCCAGAAGAATCAGCGCCACGCTCGGCAGCACTATGCGGGCGATGCTGGTCAGCTGGCGTCGCAGCCGGTGCCAGCGTTCGCCCTGGAGCTGGAAACGCGCAAAGTTGTACCCGGCTGCGGCCATCAGCACGTGCGCCGTCCCTTCCCAGTGGAACAGGCCGATGTGCGTGCTGATGATGAAGATGATGGCGACCGCCCGCAGCACGATGCTCGCCTCGACGGCCGCGAAGAATCTGCGCCGACGCACCGGAGCTTTGGCCGCCGCGCGCTGTGCAACCTCAACAAGCTCTGCGACGGACCGCACGTGCCAGTCCGCGGGCAGGGTGCCCAGGGCCCGCTCCAGGCGTACGGACGTCGCTACATAGGACAGTGAATCGCCGCCCAATGATACGAAGGTGCTGTCATCATCGACTGCGGGTACCTCCAGCTGCTCGGCCAGAATCACGCGCACGTCATGCGGCCCCTCCTTGAGGGTGACCGACGGTGCACGTGCCTCCGGTGCGGGGTCGGCGAGGGCGAGAATCGACTGATAGTCCGGCTTTCCGCTGCTGAGCCGGGGAATCTGCTCCACGGAGTACATCGTCAGCGCCCCGCGCGGTATGCCTAGGTCAGGCGCCAGTACCTTATGGAGCAGCCCCGGTTCGTGATCGCCCTCCAACGCGACAACCAGGTGTTCATCGGTCCCGGCACAGGCGGCCCGCACGCCGAGGTCGGCGAGGATCTGCTCCACCCGTCCAAGGTCAATCCGCAGCCCCGCGACCTTGATGAAGCGGCTGCGCCGTCCAACCACCTCGTACAGTCCATCCGGGTGCCTCCGCGCCAGGTCTCCGGTGCGTAGCTCGTCAACGGTGCGGCCAGCAGCGAGGTCCGCGGACGTCTCCGCGTAACCCAGCATGACGTTGGGGCCGGTGTACACCAGTTCACCGTCCTTGAGCCCATCGACCGGATCGATCCGGAAACTGCCGCCGGGCACGGGCACCCCGATCCGGGATGGATTCTCCGCGGCAAGGGCTGGAGGCAGGTAGGCCATCCGCGCCGTCGCTTCGGTTTGGCCGTACATCACGAACAGCTCCCAACCCCGGTCATTCCCCAGTTCCGCGTACCGACGCACCAGATCCGGAGACAGGCGACCGCCGGCCTGGGTCACGTACCGCAGTGTCGGCAGGTCCATGTCTGCGAAACCGACGCGCTCGAGCAGCTCGAAAGTGTACGGAACGGCGGCGAAGGCGCTTGCGTCCGTTCGGCGGAACAAATCCCAGAAACAAGGGTCCACAACGGAGAGGTCAGTGAGCACCAGCGACGCTCCGGCGAGCAGGTGGCTGTTGAGTACCGATAGCCCGTAGCAATAGGACAACGGGAGGGTGGTGACAGCCCGATCCGCCGGCCCTATCCTCAGATACTCGGCGATGGCCGCGGCGTTCGCCTCGAGGTTCCGGTGTGAGAGCCTGACGAGCTTCGGCGAACCCGTTGATCCTGAGGTGCTCAGCAGGAGTGCGAGATCGGGATGCAGTTCGTGACTGGTGATGGCGCGGATTTCACGGATGCGCGGCGTTCCGTTCCCGCCGCCCGAGTCAATGACAACATCCGGGTCGAAAGTACTCCGTAGTGAGTCGACGGCGGAGGGCTTGTCTCCCGGTACCAGGATCACAGGGTGCCCCGCGGACAGCGCAGCCAGATAGGCGACGACGGAGTCGAGGGTGTTGGTTGCCGCCAGCAGCACCAACCGCCGGTCCGGACCGAGACGGTCCGCAAGAGCCTCCACTCGTTCCGCCAGATCACGGTAGCTGAAGGTTTCACCGTCCGTCACGATCGCAGCGCGGTCAGCGAAAAGGGCGAGGTCCGCTGCGAACCCGACGGACCGGGTAGCGGGTTTCAGGGGCAGAATCGGCGTTGTCAGAGACACAGGTTCACCTCGATGTGGGAATCGGGAACGGTTCCGGCGCTTGCAGTGCATGGCCTGCGATACCGATCGGCGGCTCGGTGACGGCGCGGTCATCAACCAGCAGGGTCGGTGAGGTCCCGGACGCAACCGTCACAGTGACGGCAGTGCCCGGCGCGTACCGCACATGGTGCGGTTGCCAGGACCGCAGCGTGCGGCCGGATGCCAGACGGACATAGTGCAGAACGAATGCCCCGCGGTACTCCAGCGACACAACCCGTGCGGATGCGCCCGGATCCGGAGCGAGCGCAACTTCGTGCGGACGCAGAACGACGTCGACGTCGACGTCGCAGTTGGCCCACCCGGGCACGGTCGAGACAACACCGATCTCGCAGGTCAACAGCGCGTTGTGGACGTTGGCTGGAAGGAAATCGGCATCCCCCATGAAGGAGGCCACGAACCGGGTGGCGGGCTGCTCGAACACCTTTTCCGGTGTGTCTGCCTGTTCAATCACGCCGTCGTGCATCACGACAACCCGGTCTCCCACGGACAGCGCTTCCGTCTGGTCGTGGGTCACCAGCAGACTGGTGGTTCCTGTCTCCTTCAGCACGGCTACGATATCTGCTCGTACCCGGCCCCGGAGCGTCTCATCCAGGCTGGAGAAGGGCTCATCCAGCAGTACGACGGCGGGGCGGGGCGCCAGTGCACGCGCTACCGCCACCCGCTGCTGCTCTCCGCCTGACAACTCATGCGGATAGCGGGCGGCAAGATGATCGAGGCGTACCAGCTCCAGTACCTCGGCAACGCGCTTCCGCCGTTCGGGGAGGGAGAGCCGGTTCAGTCCGAAGGCAACGTTTTTGGCGACGGTGAGGTTGGGAAACAGCGCATGGTCCTGGAACACCAGCCCCACACGGCGGCGTTCCGGTTCCTGAAAGTTCCGCCGGTCCGCCACAACATCACCGGCGATCGTGATCGTTCCGGAGTCCGGCCGTTCCAGGCCGGCTATCATGCGCAGCATCGTCGACTTGCCGCAGCCGGAGGGCCCAATGACGGTGAGCATCTCTCCGGGAGCCACTGTCAGATCGAGGGAGGTCGCGGCCGCGATGGCGCCGTACCGCCTGCTCACCCCGCTGAGGGTCAGCGCCGTGCTGACATTGACAACCTCACCGCGCATGGGTCACCGCCCCTGCCTGCAGACCCGCCGACCGCCGGAACAGGAAATACACCGGGATGACGGCCACGGCGATGATGCCCAATGCCGGCAGCGCAGCCTTCTCCCAGAAGTTCTCCCGGGCCAACTCGTAGACCCAGACAGAGACTGTGGTGAATCCGAAGGGTCGCAGCAGAAGCACTATCGGCAGTTCCTTCACGGCATCGATCGCCACCAGCGCCAGAGCGACAGCGACGCCCCGGCGGGCCAGCGGCAGATGCACGCGTGCCAAGAGCCTGCGTGGTGTGGCTCCGAGGCTCAGCGCGGAGGAAGTCAGCGCCGGTGAGATCTTGGCGAAGCTCGCGTCGACCGCCTGGTAGGCAGGCGCAAGGAAGCGCACCACGTAGGCAACAAGGATTCCCGCCACGGACCCGGTCACGAGCAGGCCGGTTCCGCCCGGGACGCCCGCGGATTCCAGCCATCCATCCACGCGGGCGAAGGCGATGAGCACACCGATGCCGATCACTGCCCCCGGCACGGCATAGCCGAAGGTGGTAACCTGCGCTGCAGTTGCCACGACGGGCCCTCCGCCCAAACGCTGGGCGTGCCCGGTGACGAGCGCGAGTCCTGCGCACACGACTGCGACCAACAATGCGACGGTCACACTGTTTACGAGATACTCGGCGAAGCGAGGGTCCACCAGTGGTTCGGACGAGGCGAGCGCTTCACCGGCAGCCCAACCGATGAGCTGTACGACCGGGAGGATGAAGCCCAACCCGAGCACCCCCAGACAGGTCAGGGCGGCAGCCCATCTGGTCCAGCCGGTGAGCCTTCGGGGCTGCAGGCCCTCTCCCCGTCCAGGCTTTTGGTGGAACCGCGACCGTCCCCGCAGGAGCCGCTCACCGCCCAGCACGGCGACGGCGAACAAGAGCACCAGCACGGAAAGCTGGGTTGCCGCATTGAAGTCGAAGGTGCCTTTCCAGACCAGGTAGACTCCCACGGAAACGGTCTGGACGTTGAAGTACTGGACGGTTGCAAAATCCGTCAGGGTTTCCATCATCACCAGCGCCAGCGCCGCGGCAAGCGAGGGCCTCGCCAGCGGAAGCACCACCCGCCACAGCGTGCGGGCGCGGCCTGCACCGAGGGTGCGCGCGGCGTCGTACGTTGTTGCGCTTTGCTCCACAAGCGCCGACCTCGCCAGCAGATAGACGTACGGGTAAAGCGTCAGGGATAGAACGACGACGGCGCCCGCCAGCGTACGTACGTCAGGCAGCCAGGCGCCGGGACCGAGCACTGCACGCAGACCGGCCTGCACCGGTCCCCCGACGTCGAAGGTGGAGAGAAAGACGAAGCCCAGAATGTAGGCGGGCATCGCGAGCGGAAGGACCAGCGCCCAGGAGAGCGTCTTCCGCAGTGGAAAATCATAGGCAGTCACCAGCCAGGCCAGGCCGCCGCCGATCAGCAGCGTCCCCACACCCACTCCCACCAGCAGGAGCACCGTGATCAGGACCATCGAACCGATGTCCTGCGGGATGCGGCCGGAGTTCAGGCTTCCGAGCCCGTCGACCACCACAGCGATGACCGGCATTGCCACCAGTGCTGCGGCAAGCAGCACAGCAGCGGACCACAGCGGACGGCCGTTCCCGGTCAGCCGACGCCGCCGTTGACCGGCAACGGCTGCGTCAACCAGGACAGCCGATTCGCTCACTTGTAGCCGGCCTCGGACAGGACATCGATCGCTTCGGCGTTCAGGTCGCCGTAGGCCGCAGCGTTCAGCGGCATGCGGCTGAACTCCCCGAATTCGGCAATCACCGGCTCGGGCTTGGCAGCCGGGTTCACCGGGAACTCATGGTTGGCGTCCACGAAGGCGTTCTGCCCCGTGGTAGCGAGCCACTCTATGAGCTGCTGGGCCTGCGCCGCGTTGTCCGAGTTCGCCACGACACCGGCCCCGGAGATGTTCACGTGGGTGCCGGCGCCCTCCTGACTGGCCCAGTAGAGGTCCACTGCCAGGTCAGGGTTCTCCTCGAGGGTACGTGCGAGGTAATAGTGGTTGTTGATTCCCACATCGCACGCACCGGCATCGATCGCTTCGAGCAGGAGGATGTCATTACTGAGGATATCCACGTCATTGGCCACCCAGCCCCCGACGATCTCCAATGCCTTGTCCCGGCCGTGGAGGTCGATCAGGCTCGCGACCAGTGACTGCGTGTAGGAGGACGTGGCGTCGCGCATGCACAGCCGTCCCTTCCACTTCGGATCGGCCAGTCCCGCGTAGCTGTCCGTGGCGTCGAACTCTGCCGGATCAACATTTTCCGGGTTATAGGTGAGGGTTCGCGCCCGCATGGCCAGACCGAACCACTGCCCCTCCGGGTCGCGGAGGTCCTCAGGAACGGCTTCATCCAGTGCGTCCGAACTGATCGGTGCCAGCACATCCTGGCGGGCGGCGTTCCAGAGATTTCCAGCGTCTACGGTCATGAAAACGTCTGCAGGGGTGTCACTGCCCTCGGCTTTGAGCCGTTCAAGCAGCTCGGCGTCATCACCGGTGATGAACTCCACGGAGATGCCGGTTTCATCGGTGAAATCAGCGAACGCACCCTCAAGGTCATAGTGGCGGGCCGAGTAGATCTGCAGGTCTGCAGGCGCGGCGCCGATACCGAGCACGCCACACCCGGAGAGGGCAAGCACGGGAACCGCAAACGCGGTGCAGGCAGCAAGGAGCTTCGGTCGAGGCATAGGGGTACTCCTGAAGGTAGCGGCGACAGCCGCAGCAAGCTTTACAAAGGCAAGCCTAACCTATCCAGATGTGACCCTCCTACTATGTTGCGAAGATCACTACCTGCGCTGCGTCCGGGCCAAGACGAGAAGTGCAAAGCCCGTCAGAAGAGTTCGTCCTGCACGGCGATGGGCGCGGACCGGAATTCCCCAAGCTCCACGCGACGGCCCCGCAGGAGCGCGAGGTTCAGGAGGAACCTGCCTTCCAACACAGCGATCAGTGCGGTTTGCCCGAGTAACGCAAGGACGGCCCCACCGTGATCTCCTGTCTCAAAGCTGAGCGGGTAGACCGGTGCCCGCGCTGTCAGTACCTGTTCCCAGCTGCCCGGCGGATCCCACTGCTCCTCCACCGTTTCGAACCCATCAATGCCGACGTCGGCAGCCAGCAACTGACGCAGGCCATCTGCCGCTGCGGCATTCAGAACATCCAGATCCCTGGGCGCCCGTGGGCGGGCCAGGGCCGCAGTCTTCGCCGCCGACCGGACAGCCTGCGGCAGGCCTGCATGGCGGGTTGCAGCGTCTTCAAGGACGCGGACTATCCGACCGTCGTCCGCACGAGCGACATAGCGGGCAACGACTGCGCCCTGCTCGGTCAGCCGGCTCCATTTGCTGCGGTGCGAGGCCGTTCCCACCTTGGTGGCGCCGTCAGCGAAGGTCGCGACATAGAGCCAGTGCTCCTGTGCGAGGTAGGCGGCAAGCCCGGGAGGCGCCACACCGGAGCGGTGAACGTCGTGCATGAACCGGAAGTCATCACGCGCGAAACAGGGGCCGCACTGGTAGCCGCGCTCCGCCGTCGTCTGTTCCGGGCAGGGAAAGGAGCGGCGGTCCTTGGGTCCCGGCACCTTTGAATAGCCCAGGCAGAAGCGTGCACCCCTGTCCCCGAGGAGTCGGAATCCAAAACCTGCCGGAAGATTCTCAAGCGGCAACGACGCCGGAGCGCCCGGCGGCGTGGCGAGGGCGAGGGACGGACCGGACCGGTCCCAGGACACGCTGTGGCACAGGAAAGGTCCGGTAAGCATGTCGCCACGCTACCGGACCCTCCTGTTTGAAGTACGCCGCCGGAGGGGTCAGGCCGTCTGTCCCTCGTGCGGACCTTCCGCGATCTCCTCGAGCACCTTGTCATTGAAGGCGGGCAGATCATCGGGGTTACGGCTGGTGACGAACCCCTTGTCCACTACAACCTCATCATCGGTCCACTCAGCACCCGCGTTACGAAGGTCTGTTTCGAGCGTGTGGTAGGAGGTCATCGACCGACCGCTGACCACGCCGGCTTCGATGAGCAGCCACGGAGCGTGGCAGATCGCAGCTACGGGCTTGTGCTGTTCAAAGAAACTGCGTGTGAAGGCCTGTGCGTCCTTATCCACCCGCAGATGGTCCGCATTGACGACGCCGCCGGGCAGCACCAGTGCGTCGAAATCCTCGGCCTTTGCCTGGCTGAGAGGGAGGTCGACGGGGAATTCATCACCCTTGTCCGTGCCGTTGAAACCCTGCACCGAGCCCTCGCCGGGCGCCACGAGTGTGGGCACTCCACCAGCACCCTTCACTGCTTCCCAGGGGCTGGTCAACTCAACCTGTTCCACGCCGTCCGTGAGCAGGAAGGCCACTTTCTTGCCGGAAATATTGTGCATAGTCATGCTTCCTCCATTCCGTTGGCTTACGGGTTAAGCCTAGGAACGATCGGAATGATAAGCAACCTGACTATTACAGGCCGTCAGCTACTGCGGCGGCAGCAGCAAGCCAGGCACCCTGTGTCGCCGGCTTCAGCGCACCCCAGCGGATGCGGCCCTTCAGCAGCGCCACATCATAAGGAATGGTGACGGCGCTCCGCGCAAGCTGTGCGAAACCGTCCGCAATCTGCTGGGCCTGCGCCGCTGTACCGTTCTTGTCTGACTGGCTGACAATGACGACGGCGTTCTGCGACAGCTCCGCATACTTCCCACCGCGTGCACGAAGAGCCTCGAGCAGTAGCGCGCCCGCTTCCGCGTGCTCCTCAAGCGTGGTGGTGGCGATGACCAGCTGGTCCGTGTGGTGGATCATGCGCAGCCAACGCTCGGCGGTCTCATCATTTCCGGAGTCGACGATGTTCAGCCGGAAGTACTTTGAGGCAACCTCGTGGAGGGCGTCGAAATTATCGGCGGTGATTTTCTGCTCGGAAGCGAGCACATCCGGTTTGGACCGCAGGACGTCGTATTTGTCTTCCGTCTGGTGGTGGACGTAGCGGGCAAGCAGCGCAGACTGGGCGGAGGGAGCCAGCAGCTGACTTGTCTCGGGCAGCAGGTCCATCACCGAGGAGTTGTGTGGCCCCTGTTCGGTGCGCCAGCCCAGCGTGCCGCGGGTTTCGTTATTGTCCCAGGCGAGCACCGGTCCCCCGCCGTTCCGGGCGAAAACCGCAGCGAGCATCACGGTGGTCGGCGTCTTGTTTGCGCCACCCTTGCCGTTCACCACGGAGATGGTCCGTGGACCCGGCCAGTGCTGGCTCACGGCACGCGTATGCGCCCGAATGACCAATTCCCGCTTCGATGGCGCAACGCGGATCCCCAACCGGGACAGCAAACCGCGGAAACCGGTCTCCGCGGGAACAGTTCCGTTATCCGATGCCAGGAAGGAACGGCGCCGGCCCTCGGCTGAGTCCTGCCGGCGCGACTGGCGTGGCGGGTCAGCGGGGGTGCTGGGCACCGACGGAACGGGAGGCAGGGTGGTGACGGCCGTCGTCGCACCTGGTCCGGTTTCTGGTTGCATGCGGACCTCCGGCGCGGTGGGTGGTGCCGTGGCGGGAGCCGACGGCACGGGAGCGGATACGGCGGGAGTCATGGAGCCGGCGGGCGCCACGGAGCCGGCAGCGGGTGCTGGTGGTTGCTGGGGAAGGACCACGGGAACGGACATGGTGCGGACGCTATGGGCCGATTCGTCAAAGCGGATGTCGAGCACCGGACGCCGGACGGTGTCCTCGGTGTGGCCCTCCGGCTGTGCGCCCTGTTGCGGCGCCTGCGGAGCCGGTGACAAGCGGTCCGCGAAGCGGGGAACCTCCGAGATGGGCCCTGTTCCGGGGTCACGTCCGGTGCGGCGTCGGCTTGCCCGGGTTGGGAAGTCTTCCGGGTTCTCGCCCGGCCCCCAGGCCGAATCGTTGTCAGTCATGGTTCCTGTCCTGTCGATGTGCCTCGCGCCCCATACTATAAGGAGGCTGACCACAGCCCGTCCCTGGTGCAGGCACCGGGAAAACACAACAGGCCGACAGCTCACTGCGAGCCGCCGGCCTGACACTTGTAGCGGTGGCGGGACTCGATCCCGCGACCTCACGATTATGAGTCGTGCGCTCTAACCAGCTGAGCTACACCGCCATAAATGAGACTGCCCGCTTCAATCTTACGATCTTTGGCGGGCCTCCCATTTGAGAGCCCCCCACCGGAATCGATCCGGTGACCTCGTTCTTACCAAGAACGCGCTCTACCACTGAGCTAGGGGGGCAACAGCAGAAAACTTTACCAGCTAAATCGCGTGCTGAAAAATCGAGTTGTGGGGTGGGCCAGCACAGCGAAAAGCGCCGGTGTTGCGCACAAACGTGGGGAACTTCCCACGAATCTGCACAACACCGGCGCTTTTGCGGAGGACGGAGTTCAGCGTCCCATCAGGATGCTCGAATTACCACTTTTCGCGGCGGCCGTTACCGGCACCGGCGCCCTTCTGATGACGCGGCTTGCGGTCGCCGGAGGTTGCTCCGCGGTCGCTGCGGAAGTCGCCGTCGTGCGAGCGCTCGGTGCGGAAGCTGCCGTCGTGTCCGCGGTCACCGCGATAGCCCTCACCCTTGCGATGCGGCTTCTTGAAGTCACCGGCGGGGCGGTCGCTGTTGGGGCGCCGCCCCTTGTCCAGCTCGAGGTGGATCAGTTCGCCGCCGATGCGGGTCTTGGACAGCGCGCGCCACTGGTCCTTGGAGAGCTCGGCAGGGAGCTCAACCAGGGTGTGGTCCGCGCGGATGTCAATCCCGCCGATTTGCGACGACGACAATCCACCTTCGTTGGCGATGGCTCCAACGATGGAGCCGGGCATGACGCGCTGGCGGCGACCAACGGCGATGCGGTAGGTAGCGTTACCCTCGGTGAGGGTGCGCGTGGGTCCGCGGGAGCCGAAGGCGTCCTTGCGGCCGCCTGCCCGTTCCTTCTGGCCCGCCGGCGCCTGCGGGATGTCCTTGACCAGGATGGGGTTTCCGCCCTGGGACATGACGGCGAGCGCTGCGGCGATCTCCGCGGCGGGCACGTTGTGCTCATTTTCGTAGTTGGCGATCAGGTCACGGAAGATCGAGACGTCCTCAGTGGCGAGGGTCTCGGTGATGCGCTCCGCGAACTTGTTCAGGCGGAGCTCGTTGACCGCCTCGGTGGAGGGCAGGTGCATCTGCTCGACCGGCTGGCGCGTCGCCTTCTCAATGGAACGCAGCAGGTACTTCTCACGCGGCGTGATGAACAGGATGGCATCGCCGGAACGGCCCGCGCGGCCGGTGCGGCCGATGCGGTGAACGTAGGACTCGGTGTCATGCGGGATGTCGTAGTTGACCACGAGGGAGATGCGCTCAACGTCGAGGCCACGGGCTGCGACGTCCGTTGCCACGAGGATGTCGATCTTGCCGTCACGCAGGGCCTCGATGGTGCGCTCACGCTGCTGCTGGGGAATATCACCGTTGATGGCAGCCGCCTGGAAGCCCCGGGAACGCAACTTGTCCGCCAGGTCTTCAGTGGCCATCTTGGTGCGCACGAAGGCAATGATTCCGTCGAAGTCCTCGACCTCAAGGATGCGGGTCATTGCGTCGAGCTTGTGCGGGCCCATGACCTGCAGGAACCGCTGGCGGGTATTGGCGCCGGTGGTGGTCTTCGACTTGACCGTAATTTCCTGCGGGTTGTTCAGGTACTTGGAGGCGATGCGGCGGATGGCGCTCGGCATGGTCGCCGAGAACAGCGCAACCTGCTTGTCCTCCGGCGTTCCTGCGAGGATCTGCTCCACGTCATCGGCGAAGCCCATGCGCAGCATCTCGTCAGCTTCATCGAGCACGAGGTACTGCAGGTTGGACAGGTCCAGTGATCCCTTGGACAGGTGGTCGATGACACGTCCCGGGGTGCCGACCACTACCTGAGCGCCGCGGCGCAGGCCTGCCAGCTGGGGGCCGTAGGCCGAACCGCCGTACACGGGCAGCACGGTGAAGTTGTCGATGTGCTTGGCGTAGGAGGCGAATGCCTCAGCGACCTGAAGCGCGAGCTCGCGGGTCGGTGCAAGGACAAGGACCTGCGTGAACTTCGCAGGACCGTTGAGGTCCGCGAGCTCAGCCATCCTGGACAGCGCGGGAATGGCAAATGCGGCGGTCTTGCCGGTTCCGGTCTGGGCGAGGCCTACGACGTCGCGCCCTTCCAGCAACACCGGAATGGTGGCTGCCTGGATGGGGGACGGCTTTTCGTAGCCGACGTCGGACAGCGCTGCAAGCACGCGACCGTCGAGGTTGAAGTCGGTGAACTTTACATCAGGCGTGCCGGTGTCTGCAGTTTCGGTTTCAGGGGTGGCAGTAACGTCAGGGGACAGGTTTTCAGGCATGGGGAAGTTGACCTTCACTAGGAGCCGGGCGGCGTGGTGAGCCGCATGAACAGGAAATCCAGCGCTGTTTCAATCCCGCGGCAGGACCATACATTCCAGCTTTGCACCGCTATCACAGCGGTGAAGTGCAATGTTTCTGACCGGCGCTCCCTGAATGAATCTGCCCGCTTCGATCAACGATGCGGGCCCCAACACAACCAATCCATGCCGCATGAGGGCAGGAATAAAGGGAAAACCGGTGTGGGGGATGTTTCAAGTGTACCCCACGGAGCTCCCGGCTCTTCCGTGGGAGACGCAATCTCGACGTGAGGCTGCCCACAGGACCTCTCCGGCATCGTTCAGAACAGGTCAGGCTGGCACCTGCTGTGCCTTCATCTGTGCCTGTGCCCGGGCGAGCACTTTGGCGACGTCCGGCGTGAGGATCGCGCCGTCGTCGTGCGCGGCCTGCAGCCTCGCTGCCTGCTCAGGCGAGAGGCCCGCGAACAGTTGGCCGACCGTCACCCCGTGTTCCGGTCGATGCTCGACGACGACGGCGTCCCCCGCCTCGATGTGCCCACCCTTCAGGACGCGGAGGTACGTGCCGATCCTGCCTTCCGCGGCGAAGCGCTTCACCCAGTTGGACTCCCCCAGATAGCGGGCGAAGTTCATGCATGGAGTCCGCGGCTCAGTCACCTCGAGGAGAACGTCTCCGATGCGCCACCGCTCGCCGATCACCGCATGGCTGGATTCAATTCCGGACACGCGGAGGTTTTCGCCGAACTTGCCCGGCACCATGTCGCGTCCCAGTTCCGCTGACCAGAAGTCGGCGTCTTCCTGTGAGTAGGCGTACACCGCCTTGGACGGGCCGCCGTGGTGCTTCCGGCTCGCCTGAATGTCCCCGGTCAGACCGAGCGGATGCACTTTGACGGGCCCGGCCGTAGCCCGCTTGTCGATTGCCGTGACGCCGGTGGAATCCTTCGTGGGCAGCAGGGCGTGGACGCGGCATACGGCAAGAAGGGCACCTGTTGTCATGTAGCGATGGTATCCGGCGGCGCGCACGTCACGCGCCGGCGCTTTTCAGGAGGCCGAGAACCCGCCGTCGGCCTTGATGAGCTGACCGTTGATCCATCGGCCCGCCGGCGAGAGAAGGAAAGCGACGACGCCGGCCACATCGGCCGGCGTGCCGAGGCTTCCCGTTGGCTGCTGCTGGATGAGCGCTTCGCGTACCTCGTCGATCATCCATCCGGTGTCCACCGGGCCCGGGTTCAGCACGTTGGAACTGATCTTCCGCTCCCCCAACTCGCGTGCCGCAGCGATCACGATCCGGTCGAGTGCGCCCTTCGATGCTCCGTACGGCAGGTTGTGCACCGTATGGTCACTGGTCAGCGCGACGATTGCGCCGCCGTCGTCCGGGCACTGCAGCGCGAAGGCGCGGATGAGCTGCCACGCTGCACGGACGTTGACGGCGAAATGACGGTCGAAGCTTTCCACGGTGGTGTCGAGGATTGATGAGTCGACGCTCTCCGCGTGTGAGAGCACCAGCCCCGTCAGCGGACCCAGTTCGGCGGCGTCGGAGATCAGTGCATCCGGCGTGCCCGGCTGCTCCAGATCGGCGGGCAGCAGCGTGACGCGTGAGCCGATCGCCTCCAGCTCCGCGGCGAGATCCCGCAACTGGGCGTATGGATCCGTGGCCTGGTTCACCCGCTCGTCATAGGGGTGCCAGTAGGAGAGGACAAGGTCCCATCCCTCCGCCGCGAGGGCACGGGCGATTCCCGCCCCAATCCCCTCGGGACGGCCGGCGCCGGTGATCAGGGCTGATCGTTGCATCATCGGATCAGTGTAGGCAGACGGTAAGTTTGGTTGTGACCCCCACCACCGGCGAAAGGTCTCCACCCATGACTGTCACAGCAATCATCAACGCGCACGTCGTTCCCATTGAAGGCGAACCCTTCGACGGAACCGTGCTGATCGAAAACGGCAAGGTCTCCGCACTCGGAGCGGACGTCACCGCTCCGGAGGGTGCCGACGTCGTCGACGCCGACGGCAAGTGGCTCCTCCCCGGCTTCGTCGATGCGCACGTGCACCTCGGCACACATGAAGAAGGCGAGGGATGGGCCGGCGATGACACCAACGAGATGACGGATCCGGTCACTGCCGGCGTTCGCGCCCTGGACGCGGTGAACCCCTTCGATCCAGGATTCGACGACGCCCTGGCCGGCGGAGTGACCTCGGTGAACGTGAATCCCGGATCCGGTAATCCGATCGGCGGCCTCGCGGTTGCGATCCACACGCACGGCCGGTACATCGAAGAGATGGTGCTGCGCTCCCCCAGCGGGCTGAAGTCCGCCCTCGGCGAGAATCCCAAGCGCGTGTACGGCGAAAAGAAGCAAACGCCATCCACGCGGCTGGGTACGGCCATGATCATCCGCAAGGCGTTCATGGATGCGCAGAACTACATGGGCAAGGCGGACGAGAACGCCCGTGACCCGAAGCTTGAGGCCCTGGCCATGGTGCTGCGCCGCGAGATTCCCTGGCGGCAGCACGCCCACCGCGCTGACGACATCGCCACTGCGCTGCGCATAGCGGACGAGTTTGGCTACGACCTCGTGCTTGACCACGGGACTGAAGCGCACCTGCTCGCCGATGTGCTGGCGGAGCGCGGGATCCCGGTGCTGATCGGACCGCTGTTCACCACCAAGTCCAAGGTGGAGCTGCGCGGCCGCTCGATCGCCAACCCGGGGAAGTTGGCGGCGGCCGGCGTCGAAATTTCCATCATCACGGACCACCCGGTCATCCCGATCAACTTCCTGGTTCACCAGGCGACCCTCTCCGTGAAGGAGGGGCTGGACCCGGTCACGGCGCTGCGCTCCATCACCATCAACCCCGCGAAGGTGCTGGGGCTGGCTGAGCGCATCGGTTCCCTGGAGCCGGGCAAGGACGCCGACGTCGTCCTCTGGAGCGGTGATCCGCTGGATGTCATGCAGCGTGCGCTCACCGTCTGGATCGGCGGCAAAGAGGTCTACCGTTACGACGAGGCGGCGCGCACCGGCGTCGTAGCTCCCCGCGGCTGACGTGGCACGACAGCCCCGCCCAGACCTTCCGCCACGGCCGCTGACCATTCGGGCAGCGATTGCCGTGGAGGTGCTGGTCAGCGTCCTGTTCCTGATCGCCGCCGCAAGCTTCCTGATCTCCGCGGCGGCCCAGGAGATAGACCGGGCGGGGCTGATCGGCCTCGGTGCGCTGCTGGGCGGACTCGCCGTCGTTCAGCTGGTGCTGGTGCTGGGACTCCGCCGGGGCAAACGCGGCGCCCGTGAACTTCTGACCACGATCGGGCTCATTGTCGGAGTCCCGATCCTGGTCCGCCGCACGCCCGGCCTGTCAGTGGTGTGCGTGGTCATGCTGATCGGCGTGGTGCTGATGTGGCTGCCGACGTCGACAGCCTGGTTCCAGCGGATCAGCCCGAAGCCGCAGAACAAGTGGGTGCGGCTGGTCAGCCGGACCGTAAGCCCGTTCCGGAAGCGCTGATCCCCTAGAGGTTCGTGAACGCCTTTTCGAGGTCCGCGATGAGGTCCTCAACGTCCTCGATGCCCACAGACAGGCGCACCAGATTCTCCGGCACCGCCAGCTCAGTGCCCTTGACCGAAGCATGCGTCATCTCGGACGGATAATTCATCAGGGACTCGATGCCGCCGAGGGATTCCGCGAGCGTGAAGAGTTCCGTCGATTCAGCGACCGTGCGCGCGGCCTGCTCTCCGCCTTTGAAAGACACGGAGATCATGCCGCCGAAGCTGCGCATCTGGCGCGCCGCAAGCTCATGGCCGGGGTGATCCGCCAGACCCGGGTAGTAGACGCGCTCCACTTCTTCACGACCCTGGAGCCACTGGGCGATCGCGAGCGCATTGGTGCTGTGCCGATCCATCCGCACACCGAGGGTCTTCAGCCCGCGCGTGGTCAGCCACGCCTCCATGGGCGCGGATACGGCGCCCACTGCGAATTGGATGAAGCCCACCTTCTCGGCAAGGTCAGCATCATTGAGAATGACGGCGCCGCCGCTTGCGTCCGAGTGCCCACCGATGTACTTCGTGGTCGAGTGGACAACCACGTCGGCACCGAACGAGAGCGGCTGCTGCAGGTACGGGGTAGCGAACGTGTTGTCGACAACCAGCATCGCGCCGGCCTTCTTCGCGATGGCTGCAATGGCTGCAATATCGGTAATCTTCATCATCGGGTTGGACGGCGTCTCAACCCAGACCATGCGGGTCTTCCCGGAGTTCACCGCATTTTCGACGGCGTCGAGATCCGACATGTCTACAGCTGAATTGGTGATACCCCAGTCCGCGAGCACGCGGTTGATGAGCCGGTAGGTTCCGCCGTAGGCGTCGTTACCCAGAACGATGTGATCGCCGGGCCGGAGAGCTGCCCGGATCAGGGCGTCCTCGGCAGCAAGGCCTGAGGAGAAGCTGAAAGCATGCTCCGCACCCTCAAGTGCTGCGAGCTGGGCCTGGAGGGAGTCGCGGGTGGGGTTGGTGCCGCGCCCGTACTCGTACCCGTTGCGCAGCTGGCCAATGCCGTCCTGCGCGAAGGTGGTTGTCTGGTACAGCGGCGGAATGACCGCGCCCGTGGTGGGGTCAGGGGTCTGCCCGGCGTGGACTGCGCGCGTGTTGAAGCCGTTGGTTGAGGTCACTGGGTTGCTCTCCTTCGAAAGGTTTAGCTGCTCAGATACGTCAGCAGGTCGTGGCGCGTAAGTATTCCCACGGGCGCTCCCACGAAGGTAACCATCAGGGCGTCGCTGCCCTGCAGCCGCTCACGTGCGCTGGTCACCGACTCAAGCGAGCCGATGAGCGGCATCTTCTCCCCCATGTGCTCGGAGATCTTGTCGGTGAGTTTGGCTGTGCCGTGGAAGATCTTCTCCGTGAGATGGCGCTCATCGACGGAGCCGAGGACCTCGCCCATCACCACCGGCGGTTCCTGCGAGAGGACCGGGATGTTGGACACGCCGAACTCATTCATGATCATGATGACGTCCCGGACGGTCTCATTCGGGTGCGTGTGCACGAGGTCCGGCAGCGCGCCGTTCTTCGAGCGGAGCACCTCGCCGACCGACGACTCATCACCGCTGTCCATGAAGCCGTAGGACTTCATCCAGTCATCATTGAAGATCTTGCCTAGATAGCCGCGGCCGCTGTCAGGCAGAAGAACGACGACGACGTCCTCCTCGGTAAGGTCCTTCGCCGCGCGGAGCGCGGCCACTACCGCCATACCGGACGAACCGCCCACCAGGAGGCCCTCCTCACGGGCGAGCCTACGAGTCATGGCGAAACTCTCGGCGTCGTTCACGGGAATGATCTCATCCGGAACCGACGGGTCATAGGCGTCCGGCCACATGTCCTCGCCGACGCCCTCCACGAAGTACGGGCGCCCGGTGCCGCCGGAATAGACCGAGCCTTCAGGGTCTGCGCCGATGACGCGGACGGTCCCCGACTCGCGGTCCTTCGAAATGTCCTTGAGGTAGCGGCCGGTGCCGCTGATGGTGCCGCCGGTGCCCACGCCGGTGACGAAGTGTGTGATCCGCCCCTCGGTGTCATGCCAGATCTCAGGGCCGGTGCTCTCATAGTGGCTGAGCGGGCCGTTGGGATTGGAGAACTGGTCGGGCTTGAAGGCACCTGGGATTTCGCGCGTCAGGCGGTCCGAGACACCGTAGTAGGACTGCGGGCTGTCCGGTGCAACGGCCGTCGGGGTGACCACCACCTCGGCGCCGTAGGCTGCCAGGACGTTGCGCTTGTCCACGCCCACCTTGTCCGGCACCACGAAGATGCACTTGTACCCGCGCTGCTGGGCAACGAGCGCAAGCCCGACGCCGGTGTTCCCCGACGTAGGCTCGATGATGGTACCTCCGGGGCCCAGCTTGCCCTCTTTTTCTGCGGCGTCGATGATCTTGACGGCGATGCGGTCTTTCACCGACCCGCCGGGATTCATGTACTCCACCTTCACCAGAACCGTAGCGGCGATGCCATCGGTGACCTTGTTGAGCTTGATGAGGGGGGTGTTACCGATGAGATCCAGGACGGAGTTGGCGAACTTCATGGTTAACAAGTTACCGCTATGCACTCCGTGGACCTGACTCAATGGATCTGACGGCGCACCTGCGACCGGCGAACCGTCACCGGCACGTGCGAGCATTAACAGCATGACCATCACCGCTTCCGCCCCGGCCGCTCTGTCGGCAGAGTGGGAGCTCCATGAGCCTTATGCGCTGCTGCCTTCCGTTGGGCCGCTGCAGTGCGGTCCACATGATCCGACTGTCATCTTCCGCGACGGTGCGGCGTGGCTGGCTTTCCGGAACGACGACGGCGCGGCCACCCTTCGCTTGTCCCAGCGGGGCGGTCTGCGGTCATCTTCAGTGCACGCAACAGCGTGGGGACCGGGTGCCTCCCTTGCCCTTGCCTCTGTTCCGCAGTTGGCGGGATTGGTCGATGACTGGAGCGGGTTCGACTCCCCTGCCTTCGCGGCCGCGCTGCCCGAGTTGGCCCGGAAGGGCCGCTATCTTCAGCCCGGCCTCCGGTTGCCTGCAACCGGAAGGATGCTTGACGCCGTCGTGCGCGTCATTCTGGAGCAGAAGGTGACGGGGCTTGAGGCGAAGCGGGCATGGCGGTACCTGGTGACCCGCTTCGGTGATCCCGCACCGGCAGCGCCCGGCGCTCCGCGGGAGCTTCGGCTGCCTCCGACTGCTGCACAGTGGCGGCGGGTTCCGTCTTGGGAGTGGCACCGGGCAGGTGTTGATTCGAAACGGTCGGCCACAGCGTTGCGGGCTGCCGGCGTCGCGTCCGGCCTGGAGCGGTTGGCGGGACTGGATGCTGCGGGTGTGCACGCCGGGCTGTGCTCGATTCCCGGGATCGGCGTGTGGACTGCCGCCGAGGTGCTTCAGCGCACGCACGGGTGTCCCGATTCGATTTCGGTGGGCGACTTCCACCTCGCGGCCTTCGTTGGGGCGGCGCTGACCGGCGAGCGCACTGACGACGCCGGAATGCTCGAGTTGCTCAAACCGTGGGCGGGCCAGCGTCAGCGGGTGGTGCGGATGTTGTACGCGAGCGGGTTCCGGAAGCAGGCGTACGGTCCGCGGCTGTCGCCCGAAGACCACCGGCGGCGGTAGGTTCTGCTGCCGGTGCGCGCAATCCTGCACCTTCTCGCTCTCGGTGTTCCTGCCGTCCGCCTGTTTCCGGCGGTTGGCTGCGCCGTCGTCGTCATGTCCGGCCAGAAGCTGCAGGATTGTGCGTTTTTTTGGGGCTTAACGTGCGAAGGCTCCGGCCCCCACTGTTGACGGGGGCCGGAGCCTTCGACGAAGTCTTGTTATGCCTGGGGCTGAGCACCTTCAGGCTGCGCGCCGTCAGCGGAGGCCTTGGCCTGCTGCTCGGCGACCTGTGCGTGGACTTCCTTCATGTCCAGTGCCTTGACGGCGTCGACCAGCTCGGTGAACTGGTTGTTGTTCAGTGCACCCGGCTGCGAGAAGACGAGGACCTTCTCGCGGAACGCCATCAGCGTGGGGATGGAGGTGATGCCTGCTGCCGCGGCGAGCGACTGCTCGGCTTCAGTGTCCACCTTCGCGAAGGTGACGTCGCTGTGCTGCTGGGACACGGCGTCGTACACGGGAGCAAACTGCTTACACGGGCCACACCATTCAGCCCAGAAATCGACGAACACGATGTCGTTCGTTTCGATGGTCTCGGGGAAAGTTGCCTCAGTGATGTCAATAGTTGCCATGTCTTCACGCTAACGAGAATCGGCGGAGATGTCTCGTCCTGTTCGCTCTGCGCGAGGCCGCTTGGTACAACGCGAGGCTGGATGCGCGCAGACAAGACGGCGCGCTTCATTCCAATTCCGACAGGTGGGTGGCGGTTATCCACATTTTCCTGCAAGTGCCGCTGTAGGCGGAGCGCTTCGAATAGCGTCAGTTTCGCGGACGAAAACGCTACGGAAAGGACGCAAGATGACCCGCCATACGGCTTTGATTCTCACCCACCAACTGGATGCTGAAGAATCACTCGAACGCAGCATCGCTCTGCTCGACGACCTGTTCTCGAAACTCCCTTTCATTCCCGATCCAGGACGCACGGAACTACATGCCGTGGCGCCTGCAACCGCTCTGAAAGAGAAGCTCGTGCTTCCTCGGGGACAGCACGGCGAGGAACTGGCAGCAACCCCGGCCGGAGACGTGCACCACCTTTTCGATGGGCAAAGCTGGCACACGCCCGAGCAGTGCCCTCCTGCACCGATGGACAGCAATGGCGCTACAGGCTGGCAGTGGCTCTACTTCAACACACTGCACAACACAGATGCGAGCACCATCTGCTACCTCTGGGACATCCACGCGCTTGGTGCCCGAAGCGCTGCTTGATCCAGCGCGATCAAAGCGAAAGGCCCGCACTACCCTGGATTTCCGGGCAGTACGGGCCTTCGTGGCGAGTGGCAGATGAGGGATTCGAACCCCCGTAGGCTGTGCCAGCTGATTTACAGTCAGCCCCCTTTGGCCGCTCGGGTAATCTGCCGAACGTCTCGTGAAGAAAAACTCTTCAGGAAGACTGCCCGCGGATCGCCGTCCGCAGGCAAAATAACTTTACAGAACATCCCGCGCATTATCGAATCGTGTTCCGGTACAGCCGATTTCAGCGACCGGACGCCACCCGACGCTCGATCTGCGCGTAGAAGCTCTTCGCCTGGTCAGCGGTCACCAGGCCCATCTCCACCGCGTTCTGAAGGTCCGCGCGTACGCCCTGCAACCGGACAGAAGACGAGGATTCTGACCCAACTTCCGGCTCCTGCGGCAGCGTAACGATGGGCGATGCAGCGACCGACGGCGCCACTCCCACCCCTGTCAGCGAGGCGGCCATGATCAGCGACCCGGCAACAGCATGTCGGGCATGGACAAAGTAGCGACGCGATTGCGCGGTCAAGAGTTCCTCCTGAGAACGGCTGAGGGTTCCACCGTTTCACCCGCACATGAACGCCGCCTGTCGCGAAGCTGTGAATTAGGGTAGGAGCAGGAAAATACCAACCAGAAGGAGGCAACGGTGGCCAGTGAATCCACATTCGACGTTGTAAGCAAGGTAGACAAGCAGGAAGTTGCCAACGCGCTGAACCAGGCACAGAAGGAACTTGCCCAGCGCTACGACTTCAAGGGTGTTGGAGCTGAGGTGGATTTCAGCGGCGAGATGATCCTCATGAAGGCAAACTCGGAAGAGCGCGTGCTCGCTGTGCTCGACGTCCTGCAGTCCAAGATGATCAAGCGCGGCATCTCGCTGAAGTCCCTCGACACCGGCGAGCCCTACGCCTCGGGCAAGGAATTCCGCCTCGAGACAACCATCAAAGAGGGCATCGCACAGGACATCGCCAAGAAAATTAACAAGCTCATCCGCGATGAGGCACCCAAGGGCGTCAAATCCCAGATCCAGGGTGACGAGTTGCGCGTCAGCTCCAAGTCCCGCGATGACCTGCAGGCCACCATGGCTCTGCTCAAGAACTTTGACGAGGCTGACCTCCAGTTCGTGAACATGCGGTAGGCGTCCAAGCCAACCAACGACGGCGACGCTCCCTTGAGAGGGGGCGTCGCCGTCGTCGTTCTGGGCTTGTAACCGGTACTACTGCAGGGTGCGGCCGGCCATACCCTCCAGGCGGGCAATGCGCTGTGCCATGGGCGGGTGGGAGGCGAACAGCTTCTTCACCCCTCCGCCGCGGAACGGATTCGCAATCATCAGGTGCGAGGTGTTGACCAGCTGCTGGCTCTGCGGCAGCGGCGCCTGCTGCGTTCCGCGCTCGAGTTTACGCAGGGCGGAGGCGAGAGCCAGCGGGTCTTCCGTGAGGCGGGCGCCGTCTTCATCGGCGTCGTACTCGCGGGTTCGGCCGATGGCCATCTGGATGAGCCCCGCAGCAAGCGGTGCAAGGAACGCCAACAGCAGCGCCGCGATCGGGTTGCCACCCGAGTTCCGGTTGCCGCCCATCAGGCCAGTGAACGCGAACATCTGCGCAACCGAGGTGATGACGCCGGCAACAGCGGCGGCAACAGACCCGGTCAGGATGTCACGGTTATAGACATGCATCAGCTCATGCCCAAGCACACCCCGCAGCTCGCGCTCGCTGAGAATCTGCAGGATGCCCTGGGTGCAGCAGACCGCTGCGTTTTCCGGGTTCCGGCCGGTGGCAAATGCGTTGGGCGCCATGGTCGGCGAGACGTACAGGCGGGGCATCGGCTTGCCCGCCTTGGTGCTGAGCTCGCGCACGATGCGGTACATCGCCGGCGCCTGCTGCTCCGTCACCGGAACAGCTTTCATGCTGCGGATAGCGAGTTTGTCGCTGTTCCAGTAGCTGTACGCGATCGAGCCGACACCGATCAGCGCGAAGATCCACAGGAACGCCGAACTGCGCGTGGCCGAAGCGATCACCGCACCGAACAGCAGGAAGATCCCCATCAGGGATCCGAAAAGCAGGGCCGTCTTGGCCCCGTTGAAGTGGTTGTGCACCTGTTCTCCTTGTTGACTTACCTACCGGTACAACGGCGCTGCGCTGCACCCTGTTCCGCCGTCAGTTCCGCAGCCCTTCAGCGTGAAAGGACGGTGCACACGCAGGCGCGGTTGCCCTCGCCGTCGGCCAGCACGGTGAAAGACGGCGCCTGCGCCTCGTCGACGACGGCGCCTCCTGCGGCGACGG